>DAONEZ010000232.1:0-3227 GCA_035403345.1 Anaerolineaceae bacterium | reverse complement strand
CCAACGCGAATCCTCGCAGGTGACGATCCTCGTAGTAGTCATGGTACTCGCGGTCATTGCCGTCGTGATCGGCATTCTGACCAAACAAGCCAAAAACACTGCTCCGCTTGCCACCACCGAACCAGCCAGTGTGCAGCAAAACACAGGCGCACCAGCCATGAGCATTGATACGGAGAAGCAGTACCTGGCAACCGTGAAACTGGAAAAGGGCGGGGAATTTGTGATCGATCTCTATCCCAAACAAGCCCCTGTCACGGTGAACAGCTTTGTATACCTGGCGCGCAAGGGCTACTTCGATGGGGTGACCTTTCATCGGGTGTTAAAGGACTTCATGGCCCAAACGGGCGATCCCACCGGCACGGGCAGTGGCGGTCCCGGGTACACCTTCCAGAATGAGGACAGTGAACTGACCTTCGACAAGGAAGGCGTGGTAGCCATGGCCAATGCCGGGCGCGATACCAACGGAAGCCAATTTTTCATCACGTATGGACCCCAGGAATACTTGAATGGAGATTACACCATTTTCGGGCAGGTTATCAGCGGGATGGACGTGGTGAGGACCCTCACCCTGCGCGACCCGGAAAAATGGCCGGATTATACCGGTGATGTAATCGCAAGCATCACCATCACCGAAAAATAGCAACCAATAAATTAGCCGCCTGAACAGGCGGCTTTTTTTGGATCTAGGGGAAAGGATCAGGCGGTGTGCGCGGAGTAGCCCAGCTCACTGACCGCCGCGATGATCTGGACTTCGCTCACCCTGGACTCGTCGAAAGTGACCACCATCTTCTGCTTCACGTAGCTGGCGTCCACCTGCAGCACGCCCGGCAGGTCATCCTCCAGGCTCTGCAGCCGCATGGCACAGCTGGAACAATGCATATCTGCAACCAAAAATGTGACGGTTTTCATCGTATCTCTCTGTTTACAAGTCAAAAATGATCTCACCGGTGTACATGCCCATGGAGCAGGTAAACGGCAGCACCGTGCCGGCTATTTGCGCAGGGATTTGCACGGTTTCTTCCCCGGTCGCCTTGAGAATGGTGCCATAATCGAGCGCCGGGATCAGGAAAGCGCGCGAACAGGAATAGGTACCATTGGTCACCAGGTGCAGGGTCACCGGCACCCCGGCAGGCGCATGCAGAACAGTGGGCAAGTATCCATCATCCACTGCCTGCAGGACAATATCACTGGAAGGCAGGGCGGTTACCACGCCGGCTTGCTGCGTGACCTCATTGCCGCGCAGGTTGTTCACCAGCCTGGTCAACGATACGGGTGAGCCCAGCAGGTTCAGTCCGGTATCGAAGGCCAGGAATCCCAGGACGAGCAGCACCACGGCTACGATGCGCACAAAATACTTTTCCAGCAGGGCTCCCAACCGTGTGGCGAAGTACGATAAAACAAAGAATACCGGGCTGGTACCCAGCACGAAGGCAAACATCAGCGCCGCTCCCTGCAGCGGATTACCGGTGGCGATGGCAGCCGCCATCATGGTCTGGGTAACGCCGCAGGGAATCAGCACGGTGAGCGCACCCAGGAAGAGTGGGGTGAACCATGAGCCGCCGCCTTTCGACTTGCGCCGCAGGTAACGCGTCACGCTGGCAGGAGGTTCAAAGGTAAAGTAACGGAAGATCGGATGCACGTTCAACATGCGCAGGGCGTTGCCGATCATAAAAATAGCGATGGCGAATTGCAGGATGGCCTGCATGGTGGGCGTGAGCTGCAGCACCTGCCCCAACGCACCCAGCAGGGCACCCAACACGGTATAGGCCAGCAGCTTGGCCGCCAGGAATAACAGGATGGGCAGGGCCAGCTTGAACGACCCCTTGCCTTTCTTTTTTGCAGATTTTCTGACATCCTGCTCGATCTGGTTGGCCAGCGAACTGGCCAGCAGCCCGCCCTGCACAGCCATGCAGCTTAGGCCGCCTGTTGTAAGCCCGGTAATAAATGCCACCAATAAACTGGTCATATACGACTCCTGTCAACCAATATCACAAGACCCTATGCCACCGGCAAGGTTGGAGTTAGAGTATAGCACTAATTCGATATATTTTATCCAAAATTATTAAGGCAGTCATGTATTGATATAATCCTGTGCATGAGTCCCAATGCCTGGGTCACCGGCGTCATCGTACTGCTCACTTTCATCGGCATCGCCATCGGGCGCTATCCCATTATTAAGTCCAACCGCACCACCATTGCCCTGATGGGAGTGGCGCTGCTGCTGGTTTTCCGGCAAATTAACTTCCAAGACCTGCCCGGGTATATTGACTTCAACACCATCATCCTGCTCTTCAGCATGATGATCCTGAACGCCAACCTGAAACTGGCGGGCTTCTTCAACCTGGCCGGGCGCTGGCTGGTGAAAGGCGCAAGCAGTCCGCGCGCCTTTCTTGCCCTTGAAATCGCCCTGGTGGGGCTTCTGGCTGCCCTGTTCCTGAACGATACCGTCTGCCTGATGTTCGCGCCCTTCCTCATCAACCTGATGGACACGCTCAAACGCAATCCCATCCCATACCTGATTGCCCTGGCCATCGCCTCCAATGTGGGCTCAACGGCCACGCTCACCGGTAATCCGCAGAACATGATCGTGGGCATCGCCTCAGGTATCCCTTATGCACAGTTCACCTGGTCGCTCCTGCCGGTCGCCCTGCTGGGGCTGGGTGTCATCTGGCTGGTGCTGATCCTGGTCTTTCCGTTTGAGTTTAAACGCGAAGCGCTCTCTACTGCCTCCATTACTGAAACCGAACCTGTCTCAAAACCCTTGCTGCTGAAAACGCTGCTCATCACCGCCGGACTGCTGGCGGCTTTCCTGGCCGGCGCGCCCATTGCATTGGCGGCTTTCCTGGCAGCCAGCCTGCTGCTCATCACCCGCCGCCATCAGCCGCAAACCGTCTTCGCCGAGTTCGACTGGAGCCTGCTGGTGTTCTTTTCCGCCCTGTTCATCGTCAGCGGCTCGCTCGAGACCAGCGGTGTGACCACCCAATTGATTCCCCTGGAAGGCATCTCGAAAGGTGCCAAAATCTGGAACCTCAGCCTGGTGACCGCGGGGTTGAGCAACCTGGTGTCCAACGTCCCGGCTGTGCTGCTGCTCAGGCCGGTGGTAACGGGCATGCAAAACGCGCACATCGGTTGGCTGGTGCTGGCGTCTGCCTCCACGCTGGCAGGTAACCTCACCCTGCTGGGCTCGGTGGCCAACCTGATCGTGGCCGAGACCGCCTCGCGTTACC
>DAONEZ010000231.1:0-3234 GCA_035403345.1 Anaerolineaceae bacterium | reverse complement strand
GCCCAGGATCCCGAAACACACCACCAGCAGCCACTTCAATGCAGAAGCACGCGCGCTTTCCCGCCTGGCGAGCCGGCTCTCTTTCTTCATATTTGCGTAGCGTAACTTGAGCGCAACGCGTTTCTCATACAGCGGCTTCAGGGTGAGCGGCACCACTCCCAGTTCATCGCTGGCAGGAATGATGCCGTTTGGCAGAGGCACTTCCGGGGAGATATTGCCCTTGATGATGACCGCCGGATACATTGAGATGAAGTCAACCTGCCCCACGTTGGCGTGCAGTCCCACTTTCGGCTGGTAGATCAGCCCGCCCCGGTCGCGTTGGATCAAATCCACGCCGTCCTTAAACGCCTCGACCTGTTGCTTGTGCCAGGGAACGAGAATGTTCTGCTCCAACGCGGTCAGCATCTGCATGGCGGAAATGCCGGACCCCGGTGAAACGCGGGCGGCGCGTTCAATGGATTGCGCCGTGACCCGCGCAGATTCCAGCACGCCATCCAGCCCGTAATCACGCCACATCATAGCCCCGCGCTGGTCAATATGGCTGCGGCCGAATAAATGCGCTTCTTCCGCCCGAAAGATGATCTGCCCGTAGGAAAAATAGCTCAGCTCCTTCTGCCAGCGCACTTCGCGGCGCTCGTCCCGGTTGAGCAGCAAATGCACGTCTGCCTCCCCGGCCAGGCGCAGCAGGGTCGGGATCAGCCAGGTATCGCCCCAGTTTGTCAGAAGAATATCAGGATCAGTCTCCGCAAGGATCTCGTTCAAGCGGCTGAGCAGGGACTCCGGCTGTGCCAGGTTCAACGCGGTGCGCCGCTGCCGGTAACCGGCCAGGATGCAAGCCGGCTCGGCACGTCCCGGGTCACAATCCGGCTCCAGGGTAAGCGTGCGAAACACCGGCAGGAGCGGGCACAGGTCCCAGCGAGAATTCAACACCCGCAGTTGCTGAATAGCGCGGGTTTCATCATATTCAACTTCACATAAAGCCATCGGAAAGGTGCCAAAACGGGCAGCGTGGCGGATGCTGGTGGGAATATCGGCGTCATAATAGACCAGGCGCGGATAGCGCTGCTGAATGTCGCGGAACAGGCGCGCCTGGTTCACCGGGCTGTCCACGATTGCCTTCAGTACCGGGATCAGCTCAGGAATGAACGCATCCCGCCTGAGTTCACGCTGCAGGTCAAGCACCTCAGGGCAGCGTCGCAGGTACTTCCACAACGCGCGCAGTTGCTCATTCTCCCCTGCAGCGTAGAATACCACCTCCAGTTTCTGGCGCAGGCGAATGCGCAGGCCATCTTCCGCGATGAACCACAGGCTTACCCCCTCCTCAGCGTCCTCGTATAGGTCCAGCAGCCAACCGCGCAGACTTGCGGACATGCTCACACGCCGCCTTCAAAATCCACATACACCACCCCGGACTTCGGCATCTGCTCAGGTTCTTTAGAAGCAGGTTCCTCCGGACTCACCAGGTTGACCAGTGAAGGCAGCTCCGGAATGCCATCTGAAGTCTCCTCAACCACAGCGGGGTCAACTCCTAAAGCCTCCAGCCGGGTTTCCAGGTGTTTGACCTTTTTGTACATTTCCAATAGCATGGACATCAGGTAGATATCCATGGGATACAAGTTACTGGCATAAGAGGCTTCAGCAATATGGCTACGCGAAAGAGCCAGGAGTTCCTGCAATACATTCTGGTCGCTCTTGCGCAGCGCGCGGATATAACGGGTCAGTGCCTTGTCTTCTTCGACCCAGGTTTGAGTGGCTGAAAGAATGGTCCTTCCCATACAACCTCATGCATAATCCGCGAATAGCGGTAGTTGTGCCTCAACCCGCCCCGGTTGCGGCAGCCCTGCTTCCTCCCACACCTGGGAAGCGCCCGCTTTCAACTGTTCCAGCAGCCCGAAGCGTGGGGACGAAATGGACATGAGCGGCCGGGCGCTCACCACCACCGGCGCAGTCAGGCTTACCTGCACGATGTGGTTCATGGCGATCCCAAAAAGCGTTTTGCTCTCGGCAGCATGCACGCTTTCATCCATGAAAGTGGCCAGCAAGTCCAGGATCAACACCGGCACCTCCTCCCCCGCCGAAAGCTTCTCCAGCAGCGCCACCACCTGGTAACAGGTAAATGCGCGCGACAGGCGGATGTTCTTCAACTTTGCCGCCGGATCGGAGGTCAAGGTACGCAATGTTTTGGCAACGCGATACATGTCACTGCGATTTCCACAGTCCAGAATGTACAATTGACCGCGCAGTGACAGGCGGGCTGCCAGGTCCAGCATGGCTGCCGCTCCGCCGTGCGGCCCGAACACCACCAGCAGCCGGTTAGGAAGCGGAAGCGCGGGTGTAAACAAACTACCGAAAGATTGTCCTGTATCCATATCTTTATTATATAGAACATTTGTTCTTTGTCAAGTCATTTCCCGCTTTTTTCTCATGTTACGTGTGAGGTACAATACCTGAAATATGGATGAGAAATTAAACTTATTCAACCCATTCAAAATAGGATCAGTGACTTTCCCCAGTCGTGTGGTGCTGGCGCCGATGGACGGCTACACTGACTCCCCTTTCCGCTTGCTTTGCCGTAAACATGGCTCTGCTGCCAGCATTTCAGAATTTATTAATGGCATTGATGTGATCTACGGGCACCCGCATCTGAAATATAAAACTTACTATATTGAGGCTGAGCGTCCCTTTGTTTACCAGATCTTTGACGATAATCCTGAACGCTTGTTGGAGACCGCTAAAAGGCTTTCTGAGCGCCAGCCTGATATCATCGATATCAACATGGGATGTTCGGCGAAAAATGTCAGCAACCGCGGTGCAGGGGCTGGACTACTCAAGGACCCTCAAAAAGTCGCCAGGATGACCAGCCTGCTTGTCTCCAGTCTCGATCTTCCAATTACCGCCAAGATCCGCCTGGGATGGGACGATGGCAGCAAAAACTACCTGGATATCGCCCGCATCCTGGAAGATAACGGGATCAGTGCCATCACGTTACATGCCCGCACACGCCGGCAGGAATATTCCGGTAAGGCAGATTGGGACGCCATCGGAGAGATCAAGAGCCAAGTAAATGTTCCGGTGATCGGTAATGGGGATGTACATTCCCTCGCGGACGCTCGTACCTTGATGGGAAAGTCGAATTGCGATGCCATTATGATCGGACGTGCAGCTCTTGGAAATCCATGGGTGTTTCAATTTGAGACGGGACATACTATTCCTCCACTTGAACGATATAATGTG
>DAONEZ010000230.1:0-3266 GCA_035403345.1 Anaerolineaceae bacterium | reverse complement strand
GGTAAGTCGCTGCCGGCCGGCACCTGGCGGGTGAATGCGTCTTCATACGGTTCAATTCCCACGGCGAAGCGGTCTTCGTTCAAGAAATACACAGTGACGGACTGCATGGGAGGCTCGGTGGGCAGCAGGATTTCGATGGTGGGTTGTGGCGGAACTGGAGTGGGTGCCTGGAATATCGTGGCGACCTGGGGTGGGCGGGATGTTGCTGTTGGCGCATTGCCCAGGTTGACCGTGATGGTACATCCTGATAGGGCAATCCATGCAGCCAGGCAAACGAGCAGGAGGGAACGCAGTTTCATTTGAACCTCCGGGGTACATCCGGTATAATCAACGCCTGAGTCACAAATTGGTAGAAAAAATTGGAGCGAAATGATCACTCAGGAACAAATCTTAGACGTATTAAGCAAGGTTTTCGATCCCGAACTGGGGCGCAACATCGTGGAATTGAACATGGTGCGGGATCTGAAGATCTCGCCGGAAGGCGCGGTCTCGCTCACACTGGCGCTCACCATCCCCGGATGCCCGATGAAGAACCAGATCGAGCGCGACACGCGCATGGCACTTCTGGCGCTGCCCGAAGTGAAGGATGTGGCCATCACCTTCGGCGCCATGACCGAGGAGGAACGCAAAGCCATCTTCGCGAAGGGCAAGCCCGAACTGCCCAAGCTGAACAAGTTCAACCAGGTCACCCGCGTGATCGCGGTGATGAGCGGCAAGGGCGGAGTGGGAAAGTCTTCCATCACTTCGCTGCTGGCCTGCGAGTTGGCTCGGCAGAATAAGAAGGTCGGCATCCTGGACGCGGATATCACCGGTCCGAGCATCCCCAAGCTGTTCGGACTGCCCGCCGGCGGACTGCGCGGCAGCGAACAGGGCATCCTGCCGGCAGTCACCAGCCTGGGCATCAAGGCCATTTCCACCAACCTGATGGTGCCCAATGAGGACGTGGCGGTCATCTGGCGCGGACCGATGATCGGCGGCGCCATCCAGCAATTCTGGCGCGACGTGCTGTGGGGCAAACTGGATGTGCTGCTGGTGGACCTGCCGCCCGGAACCTCCGACGCCGCCCTCACGGTAATGCAGTCCCTGCCGGTGAACGGCGTGGTACTGGTATCCACCCCGCAGCAACTGGCCGGCATGGTGGTGCGCAAGGCGGTCTCCATGCTGCGTGAAATGAAGATCCCCGTGCTGGGAGTGGTGGAGAACATGAGCTACTACCCCTGCCCGGATGGCGGCGGCAGGCACGAGATCTTTGGACCCAGCCACGCGCAGGAACTGGCCGAGGCCGTGGGCACGCAGAACTGGCTGCAGTTGCCGCTTGACCCGCGCCTCACTGCCCTGGCGGATGCCGGAACCATCGAAGACTACGATTCAAGCGTCATGAAGGGTGTGCTCAACTGGCAGGGACTTTTATAAAGTTCTTTCCGCGAATTTTCGCGAACTACACGAATTGGAAATACTAATCGGGCAGGTTATTCTCCTGCCCGATTAGTATTATTCATTTCATACCTGGAACCTGCCTCTAATGGGTTTTCAAGGGGATAAACAGAACCAGGTGGTAGCTGTGCAGCAATTAACAGAAGATGTGAAATCTCAACAGCTTTTTACCTATGCTACAATCAAAAGAAAAAGGCAGGCTACCATGCTCCTGTGTATCGACATTGGCAATACCAACATCAAGCTGGGCCTCTACCGCGGTGAGGAATTGGTCACCCATTGGCGCATCTATACCAATACCAATAAACTCGCGGATGAGTACTCAGTCATTCTTCTATCCCTGTTTGAATCCGAGAACATCCTCAAGGAGGAGATCGATGGCTGCGCCATCTCCTCGGTGGTGCCCGAACTGACCATCGCCTTTCGCGACCTGGTGAAGCGCCACCTGTGCCTGGAGCCGGTGATCGTGGGGCAGGTGAAACACCCGGTCATCCACGTAAACGCCAGCAACCCGCGCGAGGTGGGTCCTGACCTGCTGGCCAATGCCATTGGAGCGGTTGCGCTCTACGGAAAACCCTGTATCGTGATAGGCTTCGGCACAGCCACAACTTTTACGGCTATTGGAGCCAACGGCGACCTGGAAGGCGTGATCATTGCCCCGGGTATCGCCACCGGTGCGCAGTCACTTTTTGAAGCCGGCGCCATGCTGCCCGCGGTGGACTTGCACCGGCCGGAGCACGTCATCGGCAAGAACACCATCCAGTCACTGCAATCCGGCATCATATTCGGCGCGGCGGGCATGGTGGAAGGCCTGGTGCGGCGCATCAAGCAGGAACTGGGCGGCGAGGCGCGCGTGGTAGCCACCGGCGGGCTGGCTCACCTGATCAAAGACGAAGTAGACTGCATCGACGCGGTCGAGCCGGAACTGACCCTGCTGGGCGTGCGTATCATCTACGAGAAGAATAAATGAACCAAAAAAGTTAACGATTGGCAACCATAAATCCTCCAGAGTCAAATCTGGAGGATTTTTAATAATTCACTAATTCGTGTAAATTCGTGTAAATTCGCGGATGATCTTTCTGTCAGGGTGGGTCGCGCAGCACACTGGAAATTCCGGACTTTATCATTCATCCAAGAAAGAACCGTAAATATAGTTCGTTCTATGAGTGAAAATATGACAAGCAATTAAAATCCTCTAGATCCAAATCCAGAGGGTTTTGTTGAATTGCACTAATTTTTAAAATCCGAATAATTCGCGAGAATTCGCGGATGATCTTCCTGTCGGGGTGGGCGGACTTGAACCGCCGACCCCCGCGTCCCAAACGCGGTGCGCTGCCAACTGCGCTACACCCCGAACGCTTCGAGTATAATCGGTTTGCAGACCAACCGCAAGGCAACCTGTCTGCGCCGCAATCCCATGCCCATACGCGCCCGCCTGGTCACCCCCCTCCTCGTACTGTCCCTGCTCCTCTCCTCTTGCGCGCAGCCCTCTCCGGCAGCACCAGCCGCGCCAACGCCGACAGCCAGCCTGCCCAATCCCACCCCAACCAGCACCCAGCCCGCCCCTCTCAGGCTCTCCTTCTCACCGGAAGTCCCGCAAGGACTGAGGACCCTGCTGCAGGACGTACCGGATCTGGAGGTTGTTTCTTCATCCGCTGACCTCACCCTGGAGTTAAACCACGATGAGATAGGTGATGCTACCTGGGTCTATGCCCTGGCTGCGCCTTTCGCGACCGTGACAGATGAAGTGACTCTCCCTGACCTGCAGTCCCTCTGGCACGGCGTGGCGAACCCCGGCCTGCCTGCCAGCACCCTGGTGATAAGCACCGAGA
>DAONEZ010000229.1:0-3307 GCA_035403345.1 Anaerolineaceae bacterium | reverse complement strand
GCCTGGGTTTTGACCAGTGCGCCGCGCTGCAGATCGGGCAGAAACTGCTGCTGGGTACAGCGCCCACCCAGGTTATCACCGCCGGACCTTCGCCCACGCCCACCGCAATCATGCCCACAACCGAGCCCGTGCAGGGTTTCGGCACCATCTGCATTTACCTGTATGACGATGTGAACGGGGATGCCATCGCCCAGCCGGGTGAAACCACCAACACCGGCATCATCGGCGGCAAGGTCAGCCTGGCGCAGACCGAAGGCAAGTACTCCAACGTGGGCACCACGCTCAACACCGGCGAACCCATCTGCTTTGAGAACATCCCCGAAGGCGATTACAACATCAGCATGGCCATCCCCGAGGGCTTCAATCCCACCTCGGCCCAGAACTACACCATCACCCTGAAAGCCGGCGACACCTCAACAGTCAACTTCAGCGCCCAGATCAGCGGCTCGGCAGCCAACAAACCTCAGCAAGGCGGCTCCGATTCTGGCGGGTCAACCCTGCTGGTAGTGCTGGGCGGGGTTATCCTGCTGGCTGGCATCGGCGTTGGGCTGTACGCACGCTATGTCCTGCGGGCAAAGTAATCCTAAAACTTAAGATTACTCCCTGGGAAACGATCCTCAGGGAGTTTTTTTTATCTATTTGTGATATCTGTGTTATCTGTGGTTAAGAAAAGTTGATAAGTTTTGGCTTTGATTTTTGTGTATTTCGTGTCTTTTGTGGTCAGAGGAACTTATCCCTGATCAATCAGCGTAGCGCTCTTCCTTCCAGATATCCGCGTCGTTGTGATAACCGGCGCGCTCCCAAAAGCCCGGCTGATCCTGGCTGGTGAACTCCAGTCCGCGCAGCCACTTGGCGCCCTTCCAGAAATAGGGCGTTTTCAGTTCGCCATTCTGCGGGATGGCCCCCACCACGCCGCGCAGCGGATAGCCATGCTCGGGGGAGATAGGTTCACCCTGGAAGTGCGTGGCCAGCAGGAAGTTATCCGCCAGCGCGATCTCAATGGGGATATTCGTGGTGAAACCGTACTCGGCGTGCTGGATGACGAACCCGGCTTGCGGAGCGGGTTTTACCAGTCCTGCGTTCACCAGGCTGCGCAGGGAAACGCCTTCCCACTCGGTGTCGAACTTGCTCCAGCGCGTCACGCAGTGAATGTCCATCACCAGCTTCGTACGCGGCAGCGCCATGAACTCGTCATAAGACAGGCGCAGCGGCTTTTCCACCTCACCCCACACTCGAAAGTCCCAGGTCAGCGGGTCAAAGCCCGGCACCGGACCGTAATGCAGCACGGGGAACTTCTGGGTCAATGATTGACCGGGTGGAAGCCTGCCTTCCTGTTTCATTTTATTCTCATCGGTTTTACGCGCAAAGAAATTTTCCATTTTTACATTTCCTTACCTGCATTATATCCAAAAGGGTGAGAGGAAAACAGGGATTTCTACTATTTGTATAAGCAATATCGAATTTGACGACACGCGAAGGCATGCATTACAATTGTCCTCACCAGGATATGTTCATGTTTCCCTTTCCCTTAACCCAGGAACCTTTTGATAAACGCCTGATGCGCTTGTACAAGCGGGCTATGGAATTAGTGAGCGAGGTTTCCATAGACGCGGTCATCGAGAAGCTTCCCTCGCTCGCGCTGGAAACGGCTGATGCAGGTTTCGCTGCACTGGGTCTCAATGATGAAAACGGGAACCTGGAGAAATTCCTCCCGGTCGGCATGTCGCGCACCGAGATGGATCTCATCCCTCATCCGCCGAAAGGACTAGGGCTGATCGGCGAACTAGCCCGCGCCAACAAGACCATCCGCCTGGGCAAGATCTCCACTCATCCCAACCATTTCGGGTTTCCCCCCAGTCACCCGCGCATGACCTCCTTCCTGGGCGTGCCCATCCGCCAGGGGGTGCGCCAGATCGGGCAGCTCTATCTCACAGATAAGCTGGGTGGACCGGATTTCACTGATGAAGACCAGGCCTTGATCGAAACCCTGGCAGGCTTTGCCGGGGTGGCCATCGTCAATGCGCGCCTCTACCGTGATTACCTGCTGCACGACCGGGTGCTGCTGCGCCAGAACGAAAACCTCTCCATGCTGCTCAAGATGACCTCCGCCATCGCCACCAGTGCCGATGTGACCGAGATCCTCGACCAGGGCATGACGCAATTGATGGATTACCTGCGCCTGGAAGTGAGCGAGATCTACCTGAAGCAGGAGGAGAGCAAATATCTCAACCTGGTGCTGCACAAGGGCAGCGCGGTGGACAACCTGTGGAAGCCTACGCGCTTTAAGATCGGTGAAAGCACGGTCGGGCGCTCCGCCGCCAGCGGGAACCCCATCGTTTTGAACCTGACCGAGAACGAGTATGCCGACCTCAACCCGGAGACCAAGTTGAAGGGACTGCACCAACTTGCCGCCATTCCGCTGCAGGGGCGGCGCGGGCTGGCCGGTGTGCTGTGCGTGGCCACCAGCCATCCGCATCCCCTGGAGGATTTCGACGTGCAGTTTGCCCAGGCTATCGCCAACTGGATGGCCACCGGGGTCGAAAACGTGCGCCTGAACATCCAGGACCGCCGGCTGGCCGTCCTCGAAGAACGCGACCGCATCGGTATGGACCTGCACGACGGCATTATCCAGTCCATCTACGCGGTGGGTCTCACGCTGGAACATGCGCGCCTGCTGCTCAAGGAAGACTCCGACCTGGCTACCAGCCGCATCGAACAATCCATCTCCGACCTGAACAACACCATCCGCGATATCCGAGCTTACATCCTTGACCTGCGTCCGCGCCAATTGAAAGACGAAGATCTCATGCACGGCATCCAGCGCCTGGTGCAGGAATTTCACGCCAACACCCTGGTGGAGGTCACCTTCAACGGACCAAAAGAAGGTTCACTGCGCCTGTCAGAACCGCAAGCGCTGGCCCTGTTTCACATCTGCCAGGAAGCCCTGGCGAACATCGCCAAGCATGCCCGCGCGCGCAGGGCGGAAGTGACTGTGTGGACCACACCGGAACGCACATTGCTGGAAGTGCGCGATGACGGCCGCGGGTTCGACATGGAGAAGGTCAAACTGACCATCGGTCATGGGCTTTCGAACATGGAAACGCGCGCGGTGAATGCCGGGGGTGAAGTGGATATCTCCTCCGAGCCGGAGCAGGGCACAACCATCCTCGCCTGGGTGCCTTTCCCCGAGGTCAGCACGTCTCTTATCGAGTAAGAGCCATCTCTCGCCAAGGCGCAAAAGCCGCAAATAAATTCAAAAAAAATTGAAATATCAAAAAACGAAGCGTTATCGCCTTCTTTATCAATC
>DAONEZ010000228.1:0-3317 GCA_035403345.1 Anaerolineaceae bacterium | reverse complement strand
TAACCGGAAATACCTGGTGTTCCTCAAGATCGATCCGTACTGGGAGATCGGGCGCGGAATCCCTGGCAGTGAGACAGAAACTCCAAATGCTGCGGGCACACAAGCGCTGGAGGAACTGGACAAAAACGGATGGCGGGTTTCTCCTGAGCAGATCCAGTTCAAGAACACGGTCGTGATCCACCTGGCTGGAAGCGAAGAGACCTGGCTGGCGCGCATGAAGCAGAAAACGCGTTACAACATCCGCCTGGCAGCCAGGAGCGGCGTCGTGGTCCGCAAAGTGCTGCCCGATGAATTGCCGCTTCTTTACCGCATGTACGCCGAAACAGCCAACCGTGACGGGTTTATCATCCGCCCGGAAAGCTATTACCTGGGCGTATGGCAGCGCTTCATCGAGGCAGGCATGGCGGATGCCCTGATCGCAGAGGCGGAGGGCACGCCTGTGGCCGGGCTGGTGCTCTTTCACACGGGCAGGACGGCCTGGTATGTGTACGGGATGTCCACCCAATTACAGCGCGAAAAAATGCCCAATTACCTGCTGCAATGGGAAGCAATGCGTATAGCAAAGGAGCATGGCTGCCAGATCTACGACCTGTGGGGAGCTCCTGATACGTTTGATGAACAGGACCGGTTATCTGGTGTGTTTCGCTTCAAGGAAGGCCTGGGAGGGGAAGTAGTGCGCACGATTGGAGCATGGGACCTGGTTCTCCATCCAGCTCTCTATTGGATCTACATGAAATTGCTTCCTCGAATCCTCAACATCACCCGGTCGATTCGCCGCAAACAGATCCAACAGGAGGTCGTATGACCCTGCCGCGCATTCCCATTGCCCACCTGCCAACTCCCATTGAGCCCTTGCCGCGCCTGACGGTAGTGTTAGGCGGGCCGGAAATCCTGTGCAAACGCGATGACCAGACCGGGCTGGGGTTTGGCGGCAACAAGACGCGCAAACTGGAGTTCCTGTTGGCGGATGCGCAGGCCCAAGGAGCAAAGACGCTCATCACCACCGGTGCCATCCAGTCCAATCACTGCCGCCAGACGGCAGCGCTGGCAGCCCGCTGCGGGTTTGCCTGCATCCTGGTGCTTTCCGGCGCACCGCCTGAGGTGGCCGGTGGCAACCTGTTCCTGGACGAATTGTTTGGCGCGGAGGTGGTGTGGTGCCGACGTGAAGAACGCAACGCAGTGCTTACTAAGGTTTATCAGGACGCACATGCTGCTGGGCGCAGTCCTTACTTGATCCCGTATGGGGCTTCCAATGAAATTGGCATCCTGGGATATTACGAAGCCATGCAGGAACTACAATCTCAAATAACCGGCATTGATTGGATCGTGGTTGCTTCTTCAAGCGGCGGAACGCAGGCTGGCATGCTGCTGGGAGCAAAACGATCAGGGTTTTCTGGCAGGATCATGGGTATCAGCATCGACTGCAAAGAAGAGGAATTGAAGTCTATCGTGCGCGAATTGTGCCGCACAGGGGCAAAAAACCTGCTGGGGGATCTGCAGGTGGACGAGGGTGACATATTGGTGAGTGATGCCTACCTGGGCGGCGGGTATGCTGTGATGGGACAGCCCGAAATCGAAGCCATTCGGCTGTTTGCCAGCCTGGAGGGCTTGCTGCTCGACCCGGTCTATACCGGACGGGCAGCGGCCGGCATGATCGACCTGGTACAAACGGGTGTTTTCAAGCCTGGTGAGAGGGTGCTCTTCTGGCACACCGGTGGCACTCCGGTTCTATTTGCCGATCCGTACCTGCGCATGCTGCAACAGCCTTAGCCAATCCGACTGAATTGACACCTTCTGGCATGCTATAATCCTGAATTGGAAAAGCTGCTGTGAACCTGGATATCTCCACCACCATTAAAGTCGTCCTTGGGCTGATTGCCATTGGTATTTTCTTTAGCCTGGTAATGGCGGTCAAGTCTATTTCCGCGGGACGAAAACTCAATTTTTACCAAAAACGACAGACACTCATCTACCAGGGTTGGCGCATGGTACTGCTGGCAGTGGTGCTGGGGATTATTGGCCTGTTTGTGGTCAAAGTAGGCGAGCCTGTGGCATACAAGGTCTTTCCGCCGTCACCTACCATCACGCTTACTCCGACGGTCACCCTTACCCCCACCATCACGCTAACCCCTTCGCAGACCTTCACCCCTACTGTAACGCAGACCATGGACAAGACCTACACCCCCGGGATTCCCAGCGAGGTCATGGCTACCATCCAAACACCCATTGGCGTGGATACATCGGCAATCTTTAGTGTAGTCACTTTCGCAACTTCCACGAAAGATGGCGTGGTAGTGGACACGCAGACCATCTTTACACCGCCTGTTACGCATATGTACGGGGGATTTTCCTACGACCGCATGTCCGCCGGCGTTCAATGGACTGCAGTTTGGCTCTACGGAAACCAGGTCATCTGCTCGGAGACCAAGCCCTGGACGTACTCCCAGGGCGGGTACGGCTACACGGATTGCGAATTACCGGCCTCAGCCTGGAAACCGGGCGATTATGAAGTTCAGATCTTTGTGGGTACCACCTGGAAAAACTCCGGAAGGTTCACGATCAAAGGGGAAGGCGAGGAGTTAACCCAGACTGCCACCACGCCGCTTCCCACGCTGCTGCCCACGGATACCCCCACACCGGCTCCTTAGTAAGTCACCAGTTTTTTCTTCGCAGGATACATCTCAAGGGCAATTTCAGCCGCCAGGCTGGCGTTGTTCCGCAAGAGAGCTATATTCGCCTGCAGGCTCTTTCCGTCCGTCAGTTGCATGACCATATCCAGCAGCGCAGGCGTCAGGCTGGCACCGTTAATGTCGTCTTTTTCAGCCTGTCGCATGGCCCGGTGGATGGCTTTTTCCATCATGTCATCATCCAATGCCTGGTCTTCCGGCAGAGGGTTGCACACCAGGATGGCCGAGTTGTTGCCGGCTTGCCAATGCGCATGTGCTACGGCTGCAATTTCTGCAGGAGAGTCCACCCGGGCATCCACGTGCAATCCGCTGCGGCGGGAATAGAAGGCGGGGAACTCGTTGGTCTGGTAACCCAACACCGGCACGCCGCGCGTTTCCAGGGCTTCACGCGTGGCAGGCAGGTCCAATATGGCTTTAGCCCCGGCACACACCACCACCACAGGGCTGCGGGCTAATTCGTCCAGGTCAGCAGAGATGTCGTATGACCGGCCGCGGTGCACACCGCCAATACCGCCTGTGGAGAACACTTTAATCCCGGCGGTGCACGCGGCCAGCAGGGTGGCTGCCACAGTGGTGCCACCGCTGAGTTTTTTCGCAAGTGCGAAGCCGATGTTGCGGATGCTCACCTTG
>DAONEZ010000227.1:0-3350 GCA_035403345.1 Anaerolineaceae bacterium | reverse complement strand
GACCGATCTACCATGCTATTTCGAGACATGTACTTCAAGGCTGAACTCATTTATGGTAAAATCTATCTATTAAACAATACTTGAGGTGTGAACTGGAACCAATTGAAAAAGCCCACAAATTGATCGACCTGCTGGAAGACAAGAAAGCCGAAAAGATCCTCCTGCTTGACATTCACGAAGTGACTACATTCACTGATTATTTCATCATCTGCAACGGCACCAGCGACCGCATGCTCCAGGCGCTCGCGTCCACCGTGCGCGAATATGCCAAAAGCGAATTCAACATGCATGTCACCATAGAGGGAGAATCGCGTGACGGTTGGATGGTGGCCGACCTTGAAGATATCGTCATCCACTTCTTCTCACCTGACCAGCGCGGTTATTACAAATTGGAGCAGCTCTGGGATAAAGGCAAACGGTTAATCAGCCTGCAATAAAAATCGAGCGGAAGGGTTGCCCTTCCGCTCTTTTTTGATATTCTTACTGCAACAGCGCCAGTATTTCCGCGCTGTGCTCAGCCGGTTTCACATTTTCAAAAACTTTCCGGATTGTTCCTTCTTTCCCGATCAGGAAAGTGGTGCGAAACACGCCGTCGTATTCGCGTCCATACATTTTCTTCTTGCCCCATACGCCAAACAACTCACAGACCTTGTGTTCTTCATCTGCCAGCAAGGTGAAAGGCAGGTGAAATTTGGTTTTGAATTTGGCGTGCGAGGCTGGGGAATCGGGGCTGACCCCCAGGATGACCACGCCTGCTTTCTCATATGTGCTGTAATCATCGCGGAAGTTACACGCCTCGGTGGTGCAGCCCGGGGTTTCATCCTTGGGATAGAAGTACAATACCACATCCTTACCGAGGTAATCGGATAGTTTACGAGCCGTGCCGGTCTCGTCCAATAACTCAAAATCTGGTGCCATGGAATTCTCTTTTAACATGGTTAATTCTCCTATACTCAATCCATTATACACAAACGATGCTGCGTAATTCACCCATGTGTATAAGGTTGTAACCGGGCAAGGCTGCAACCTTTTTCTTGAAAATGGGATCACAAGCCAGATCGAATACTGGTTTGAGCAGCGCATCCGTAACTCCCTGCTCACTGAATATCAGTTCGTATTCCTCATCGAAAAGGTGCACGAAGTCCAATCCCATTGATTCCGCCGCCGATGCCACCCCCAGCCCGGCATCCGACCGCCCGGAAGCCACCGCCACAGCCACCCCCAGGTGGGTATATTCCTCCTGTGTGTACCCGCGAACGTGAATTGGATCGATGTTCATATTCTGACACTCATAATCCAGCAGCACCCGCGTGCCTGCGCCGCGCTGGCGGTTGACAAAGGTCACGTCCTCCCTGGTCAGGTCAGTAAGCGAGACGATCTTTTTCGGATTGCCCTTCTTCACCAGCAACCCCTGTTCACGACCCACCCACCTTAAGGCATACATGGTTTGACCCGGGAAGATGCGCCGAATCTCGGTCGTGTTATATGTGCCTGAAACAGGGTCGAGCAGGTGGCTGCCGGCGAAGTGATTTTCTCCCCTCGACAATGCCAGCAAACCGCCCAGGCTGCCCGTATTGGAGGAAACCAGGCGACGGTTGTAATTCGCCAATGCTTGCGAGAGAATATCAAGCGTCAGGTCATGCGAGCCGATGGTCAGGATGTTCCTGTCGATCTCTCCAGCATCCCGGTAGAGCCTCACCTGGACCCTCTCCCCGGCTTCCAGCCCCTGGATGTTGCGCGGCACCACCAGGATGCCATCCGCCTTCGAGAGGCTGGTGGTCACACCTGCCCCGCGTATGATTGGAGCTGCCAGCAGGCTGCCATTAACCCGCCCCAGTATCACGCGGATGTAATCGTCATCACCCGCCGGGGATGTCAATTTCCGGGTCAACCGGGCCTCAACCATACCCTCTGAATCCACTTCAGCTCCCAGCCAACGCTGCAGCAGAGGACGAACCAGGATCTCAGCCGTCAGAGCCGCCGAAACAGGGTACCCGGGTACACCGATAACCGGTACCTGCCTGGAACCTGCTGGCACAAAACCAATAATGACTGGATGACCCGGCCGCACTGCTATCCCATGCACGATCACCTCACCGGTCTCTTCGATCGCTGTGGAGGTAAGGTCGTCCATCCCGGCAGAAGAACCGGCATTCACCAGCACAAGGTCATTCTCCAGCGCAGCCGCGCGGATGGACTCCACCAGGCGCGGCATGTCATCCGGGACAATATTGTAGCGACTGGCCTGACCGCCCCAGGTGTTGATCTGCCCGGCCAGTACGATGGAGTTGAACTCTGTGATCTCCCCTCGTCCCGGGTCGCTTTCAAGCGGGACCAGTTCATCACCGGTGGGAAGGATACCGACTTTTGGCTTGCGCGCTACCTTCAAGCAAGTGATGCCTCCAGCAGCGGCCGCTCCCAGGTCAACCGCTCTCAGCCGTTCACCAGCCGGAAGGATCAACTGTCCCGCCACCAGGTCTTCCCCCACCGCTCGCACATGGGACCACGGCTGCACGGATGCACGGATGCGGACAAAGCGCGGCTTGCGCAGGTGCTGTACATCAACCAACAATCCGTCATCACCCAGCGCTTCAACGTTCTCAATGGGGATCACTGCATTCGCAGATTCAGGCAGCGCGTCGCCCGTATCCACATAAATAGCTTGCAAGCCTGCTGAAAGGGTCACCGGTGCGGAGGGCAGCGCGGCTGAGGTACTTTCAGCATTGACCGCAAACCCGTCCATGGCGGAGGCGTGGTAATGCGGGGAATTGCGAACTGCCAGCAGCGCTGCTGCCAGCACCCTGCCCACCGCGTGCTCGTCGAGCGGGATTTCCTCGATCCCCAGCAGCGCGTCCAGATCATATTCACCCAGCTTTTCGTAAAATCGTTTGAGTGCCTGGTCCAGCGGGATATCGTGTAAATAGAGGTTGCGGCTCATTTTTTCACGTCACAAGAGCAAAACTTCAACTTCATCGCCCGCGGAATATCCGGTCACCTGCGAAGGAATGTGTAACAGCCCATCGGCTTTTGCGAGCGTAAAGATCAGGCTGCTCTTGAAGAAAACGGGGTCGGCCAGCCATTGATCATTCTGAGGGAGCAACCGAACGGGAATAAAGTCATCACGCCCCGCTGTAGAAGGCAGGTTGACCGCCAGGGTTGCCTGGATTGCAGGCGGAGGAAGCGGGTCGCTCTCTCCGCCCAGGGTCTGCAGCAGCGGGGTGACGAACAGGTGCGCGATCACCAATGTACTCACCGGGTTTCCCGGCAGATCGATCATGGGTTTTCCGTCGCACACAGCCAGGATGGTGGGTTTCCCGGGTCTAACGTTGATCCCGTGCACCAGCACCCCC
>DAONEZ010000226.1:0-3374 GCA_035403345.1 Anaerolineaceae bacterium | reverse complement strand
TGAACGAGAAAGGTGCCTGGTCAAAAGTCCGTGCGTTTACTGTGGATACAGTTGCACCTACCCCGCCTGCATTGGTTAGTCCATTAAACAATAGCACTGTAAATGAAATCCCTACTTTTTTCTGGACTCAAGTTACAGGCAAAAAGTACTATCACATAGAAATATCGAAAACGAGCACATTTACAAATTTGGTCGAATTTAAAAGCAGCCTTACTGTGTGGTACTACACGCCGCCATCCCTGGCAGATGGGACTTATTACTGGCACGTAAGAGTGAGCGACGCCGCCGGGAACTGGAGCAAATGGTCTGCCGTCTGGAAGTTTACTAAAAAGTAAACCGCCACCCCTAACCCCACACCCCCGCCACCGGCTCGCCGCAGTATGAGCAGGTTCCCGCGGGGGTGATGTTGTTCTCGGTGATGAAATAACCGCGTCGCCCGATCAAACGCCGGGCACACTTCGGGCAAAAGGTATCCTCCAGCGAACCCACCCGTCCGGGCAGGTTGCCGGCATACACATAGCGCAGCCCGGCCTCCTGGCCGATCTCGGCTGCGCGCTGCAGCGTAGCTGCCGGCGTGGGCGGGTGATCATCCATCTTGTAGTCCGGGTGATAAGCGGTCACGTGCCATGGAATGTCAGGCGAAACCGAGGTGAGGAAGCGACCTGCCTCCCACAATTCCTCGTTGGAGTCGTTCAGCCCGGGGATGACCAGCGTGACCACCTCCAGCCACAACCCCAGCTCATGCACACGCTTGATGGTGTCCAGCACCGGCTGCAGCCTGCCGCCCATCCTGCGGTACTCCTTATCCTGCATGCTCTTCAGGTCCACCTTGTAGCCGTCCAGCCAGGGAAGTAGATAGTCCAAAACCTCTGGCGTGGCAAAGCCGTTGGAGACGTAAACAGTTTTGAGTCCCCGCGCCTTGGCGAGTTTGAATACCTCCACAGCCCATTCGCTGGTGATGAGCGGCTCGTTGTAAGAGGACGCCACCACCTTCGCCCCGCTGTGTACTGCCGAGGTCACCAGTTGTTCTGCGCTGACCCTGTGAATATAACGCTTGGAATCCGATGCCAGGGGGTCGCGCAGTGCCTGCGAGGATTCCCAGTTCTGGCAGAACTCACAATGGAAGTTGCAGCCCAGCATGCCAAAGGTGAGCACGTTGCTGCCGGGCAGGAAGTGGGCAAAAGGCTTCTTTTCGATCGGGTCTACCTGAGCGCCGGCCACGTAGCCGTGCGGCACAATCAGCTTTCCATCCCGGTTGAAACGCAATCCGCACACACCGCGTTGACCGGGTTTGAGCAGGCAGTGGTGCGCGCAAGCCAGGCAGCGCAGGGAATTCTCATCCAACCGCTCCAACAGGTCGGATTCCATCGTCAGGTGATCCAGCATGTGGTCTTGTGCCATCCGTTTCTCCACTTTGATTATAGCCCGCGGCAGGCGTATTTCAATTCCAGCGCAGGGGCTGGCGTGCAAGTTATGGTACACTCGCTTTTATGGACGAAAAGACCCTGCACACGCTTGAATTTGAAAAAGTCATCGAGAAATTGGCCGATTACGCCGCCTTCAGTGCGTCTGCTGACCTGGCGCGCGCGCTCAAACCGGCTGCCTCCCTCAAGGAAGCCAACGAACGCCTGGCCTACACCACCGAAGCGCGCCTGTTGTTATCGCTCAAGGCGGATATCAGCGTGGGCGGGGCGCACGACATCCGCCCGCTGGCGCGGCTGGCTGGCAAAGGCGGCGTGCTCAGCGAGCAAGACCTGCTGGCAGTGAGCGGCACGCTCATCTCCTCGCGCAGCCTGGCGCGCAATTTTGAAAAGCTGAGCAGCAAGGCCCCGCACCTGGCGGAACTGGCGCGCCTGTTCCCGCCCCCGCCCGGCATCATCGAGTCCATCTCACGCTGCATTTCCGAGCGCGGGGAGGTGCTGGACAATGCCTCGCCCAAACTCAGCTCCATCCGCTCCGAGGTCAAGGTCTCACATGAACGCTTGATGACCAAACTGGAGCGCATGATCAGCGACCCGCACACCCAGCCCATGCTGCAGGAATCGCTCATCACCCAGCGCAACGGGCGCTACGTTATCCCCCTGCGCGCCGAGTTCAAAGGGCGGGTCAAGTCCATCGTGCATGACCAGTCCTCCTCGGGTGCCACCATCTTCGTGGAACCGCTGGCGGTGGTGGAACTCAACAACCGCTGGCACGAATTACAGCTTGAGGAGCGCGACGAGGTCAGGCGCATCCTGGCGGATCTGTCGGGAAAGGTCGGCCTTGAGTCCGAGGCCATCTGCGGCATCGTGGATGCCCTGGCGCGCTTCGACCTTTGCCTGATGTGCGCCAAGTACGCCGAGGACCTGCACGCCAGCGAACCCGTGCTGCGCCCGGTCAGTCCGCCGCAGGATGAACACCACCCCGGCACGACCCTCAAATTATACAAGGCGCGCCACCCCCTGCTGGATCCCGAAAGCGTGGTGCCCATTGACGTTGACCTCGACAAACACACCTTTGCCGTGGTCATCACCGGACCAAACACCGGCGGCAAGACCGTCACGCTCAAGACAATGGGCTTGATGGTGCTCATGGCGCAGTGCGGTCTGCACATCCCGGCCCAATCCGGTTCCGAGTTGAGTTACTTTGACGATATTTTCGCCGACATCGGCGACGAGCAGTCCATCGAGCAATCGCTTTCCACGTTTTCCGGGCATATCACCAACATCGTGCGAATCCTCAATCGCGCGCGCACAAAAACGTTGGTCCTGCTGGACGAACTAGGCGCCGGTACCGACCCGCAGGAAGGTTCCGCCCTGGCGCGCGCCATCCTGCTCTACCTGGTGGAGAAACGCATCCCCTGCCTGATCGCCACGCATTACCCGGAACTCAAATCCCTGGCACACGCCACCCCCGGGGTGGTGAATGCCAGCATGGAATTCAACCTGAAGACGCTGCGGCCCACTTATCGCCTCACCCTGGGCATCCCGGGGCGCTCCAACGCGCTGCTCATCGCCAAACGCCTCAACCTGCCGGAGGAGATCCTCGAGTCCGCCAGGGGCATGGTGGATCCGGCTGAACTAAAATCGGAAGACCTGTTGAATGAGATCCATCACCAGCGCGAGGTGGCCCAAAAAGCGCGCTCCGCGGCTGACCGCGACCGGTCGCTGGCAATTAATATGCGCCAAGAACTGGACTTACGCCTGGCAGGCATCGAGGAAGAACGCCGCGCCATCCTGGAAAAAACGCGCCGGGAAGCTGAAAAGGAATCCCTGGCGCTCAAAGATGAGATCGAGTCCCTGCGCCGCGAACTGCAGCGCGCCCGCCAGCCGCTGGATGTAGTGGAAGAGGTACAGCAAAAAGCCGAGGTCATCGAAGAAAAAGTGGCCGCTCCG
>DAONEZ010000225.1:0-3448 GCA_035403345.1 Anaerolineaceae bacterium | reverse complement strand
CATCATTGCGGCATACGAGCGAGCAGGCTAGTCTTTTTGTCTTTCGCATTATAGTCTACTGCTCGATTAACGAGTTGAGGGAATTTTTACATTCCCCCCCACTCGTTATCTTGTTCTTATTCGTTTATCTTATGAAATAGAAGGAGTTCCCCAGTATCATGAATGCTCACATCATTCTCCGCCCAGAAATCCCTGCCGACGCCGAACAAATCAGCGCCGTCACGGTTGCTGCCTTCCTAACAATGGAAATCAGCGATCACACTGAGCAATACGTGGTGGACGCGCTGCGCGCAGCCAATGCTCTGACTATCTCATTGGTGGCTGAGCTGGATGGACGCATCGTCGGGCACATTGCGTTCTCACCAGTGGTCATATCGGATGGAACGCCGGATTGGTACGGGCTGGGGCCGGTGTCCGTGCTGCCGGAGTTCCAGCGCCAGGGCATAGGTAAAGCCCTGATCCTGGAGGGTCTCTCACAATTGAAAGAACTGCACGCCCGCGGCTGCTGCCTGGTGGGTCACCCTGAGTATTATCCACAATTCGGCTTTATCAACCAGCCGGGGTTGATTGTTGAGGGTGTGCCGCCGGAGGTATTCTTCGTGCTCTCGTTCGATGGATTCTATCACACAGGCACCGTCACCTTCCATGAGGCTTTCATGGCATCAAGCTCTGCCAACCACTGACTTCTGATGCAGAGTTCGGATTGGGTGTTCGATATTTATACTTCCGCAATATAATATTTTTTAAGGTTGACCTATAAGCTCAAACCATCCCAAAGGGCTTCATTGAGGCTTGATCCAATTATTACCTGATTGCGGAATGGTTTGTCAATTCCATCACCACACTGGAGAAGTTACTGAACGAGTGACCGTTTTCCGGGGAGGTTCACATGGGGATTATCTCAAATCCATTACAAAGGGTATTGCTTTCATGCGGGATCATCGCTGCTCTGCTTTACCTGGGAACTGACCTGTTGGCAGGAAAACTCGTAAAGGGCTATCACATCTTTGTTCACTCCATGAGCGATCTGAGTGCCGCCGGTTCATCTGTGCGACCGCTGGTATTAACCCTGAACCTGGTAGCGGGGGTTTGCCTGATTGCCTTCTCGGTCGGAATCTGGAACGCAGCAGGGCCTGCGATCCTGCCGAAAATCATCTCAGTATTAATCACACTTAATGTGCTAGCAAGCCTTGTCTCTGCCATCTTCTTCCCGAACACTCTTGGAGAGCGGCCTGTATTCGCAACACCAGGCGTACTATTGATGTTCATCAGCGTCCTGAGTTTCGTACTAGCCATGGTATTTGGAGCATTCGCATTTCCCAATTGGATGCGCATCCTGTCGATAATCATTCCTGCAATATATATATTGCTGGCAGCGCTGCGTTTTATTACTGCCTCTTTATCCCCGGTTAAAACCGAAGGGTTGATCGGCACGCAGGAACGCACAATGGTTTGGGGATTCCTGTTATGGATTGTTTCCCTGTCTATTTACCTAAGAAATCAACTCCATTAACCATTTGGAAATTTAAGTGTGCCCCGGAGGTGTTCTTCGCGCTCGCCTTCGATGGACATTATCCGCAGGGAACGGTTAGTTTCCACCCTGCCTTCATGTCTACCGGTCCTTCTGTCGACTGACCAATTCTCATTATTACATCAAGTCTGATCAGGTCCTTACAGCCGCGGCACGATCCCCAGGCGCATTACCTCTTCCCGCAGCATCTCGCGGAAATCCGGATGCGCGATGCGGATCAGTGCCAGTGCCCGGTCGCGCAGGCACAGGCCTTTCAAGTCCGCGATGCCAAATTCTGTCACCACCGTGTCCACATCCTGGCTGGGGATGGTGACCTGCGCGCCTTCTGACAGCACGGGTACGATGGTGGACACCTGGTTATCCATGGCGGTGGAACGCAGGGCGATGATGCCGCGCCCGCCTGGCGAAAGCTGCGCGCCGCGGTGGGTATCCAACTGCCCGCCTGTGCCGGAGAAGTGACGCGTTCCGACCGATTGCGAGCACACCTGGCCCATCAGGTCCACCTGCAGCGCTGTGTTGACGCTGACCATTTTGTTATTTTTACCGATAAGATACGGATCATTGCTAACCCTGCCCTGCTGGAATTCCACCACGGGATTGCGGTGCAGGAAGTCGTAGAGCCTGCGCGTGCCCAGGGCAAACGTGCCTACCATCTTGCCGTTCCAGAGTGTCTTGCGGCGATTGGTGATCACCCCGGCCTGGTAGAGGTCCAGCATGCCATCCGTGAACATCTCCGTGTGAATGCCCAGGTTCTTGCGCCGCATCAGGTTGGGCGTGATGGCGTTCGGGATGCCGCCGATGCCCAACTGAAGGGTCGAGCCGTCCTCGATCAGGTCAGCGATGTAACCGCCGATGGTTTCTTCCTCCTGCACGGGGATTGCCGGCGGCAGCTCCGACAGGGGCACGTGGTTTTCAACCACATGATCAACCTTCGAAATGGGCACCAGCGTGTCACCTGCCGTCCAGGGACGATTCTCGTTGATCTCCAGGATGACCAGGTCAGCCGCCTCCAGCAGTTGCTTCTCGATCACCAGGCTGAGCGATAAGGACAGGTTGCCCTCAGCGTCCGGCGGGGTGGCGGTACCAATGAACACGTTCAGCCGGTTACCATTGGCGTACAGTTTGCGGGTGACAGCCTGGTGCAGGTTGCAGGGGATGTAGGAAACGCGCCCTTGCGGGTGTGCCCGTCGGTTGATCTCCCCGTAGAACCAGCTTTCGATGAAGAAATGCCCTTCCATAGCCGGGTCGGTCACGAAGCTGTAGTCCCCCAGCGGCAGGCTGGACCAGATGTGCACGTCTTCCAGCTGCCCGGCCTGGCTGCCCAGTTCGTGCATCATGCCTGATGGCTCCGACGCTGCCATGGCCAACCCCACGGTCTGGCGGGATTGGATCATCCCGACCGCTTCAGCCAAGCTGATGCGTTTTTGCTGGTATAGTTCCTGCGGATTCATTTGCACCTCATAAGTGGACAACCCTATAAATCACCAGTACCTGCTCAACAGTGATTTTATACGATTATTGACGCTTCACGTCCCAATCTGTGCGCGAGTGAAGAAAATTGAGGTTTTTACTTTATACTAATACCTACAAGGAGTGCTTATGCCCAACCCTTCCCCTAACGGTTACCTCGCCTCTCCCCCTGCCGGCAGCGGACCCGGCGTGCTGGTACTACATGCCTGGTGGGGACTGAACCAGACCATCAAGTCCTTCTGCGACCGGTTGGCTGCAGCCGGTTTTACTGCGTTTGCGCCCGACCTGTACCACGGTGCGCTGGCCACCACCATCCCCGCAGCCGAAACGCTGAGCAGTGCGCTTGGTATTGTAGAAGCCAGGCGGGATGCTGCTGCGGCAGCGGAATGGCTACGGGCGAACCAGGAACAGCCCATCGCGGTTATCGGTTTTTCGCTGGGAGCCTAT
>DAONEZ010000224.1:0-3472 GCA_035403345.1 Anaerolineaceae bacterium | reverse complement strand
CGGCGCGGCTGCCTTCAACATCCACGAAGTCCTGGGCATCCCCGGACTGACCCTGCCTGGCACCATCTCCGCCACCTACGCCTTTTGGACCTTCGGAACCGCACCCGGACTGCTGATCAACACCCGCGGCACTCGCTTCGTGGATGAGTATGCCTTCTACGATTGGAAGAACACCGAACTGCTCAAGCAACCCGGTCGATTCTGCTATTCGGTCTTTGACTCCTCTGCCCTCGCGGGCGGCGGCGGTATGCTGGTGATGGGCTTCAGCGATGATCTGGCAAAGGAAGTTGCTGATGGTCTCGTGATGAAGGCCGACACTCTCGAAGATTTGGCCAAACAGATAGGCGTCCCCGCCGAACGCTTTGCCGCCACGATCGCCAAGTGGAATGAGGATGTTGCAGCAGGTGCAGACACTGAATACAACCGCGCCCTACTTTTGGCCCCGATTGCCACCGGTCCGTTCTACGCCTTCAAGACCTTCCCCACCATGTTCGATACCATGGGCGGCCTTAAGATCAACGAGAGCGCCCAGGTCATCGATGTTTGGGGCAACGTCATCTCCAGGCTCTACGCAGTCCCGACGGCGGCTGGCGGCGTGCTGGGTGAACACTATCCCGGCAGTGGTTCAGCCCTGAACGCTGGCATGACCTTCGGCTTGATCGCCGGCAAGCATGCCGCAGGTCTGGAAGCTTTGAAGTAATTCGAATCACTTATCTCCAATATAAATGGAGAGCCTTCGGGCTCTCCATTTTCCTTAATTCCCTATAATTGCAGATACTATTTACCAGTCTTTCAGCTATAATTTTTCAGGGAGATCACCATGACAGACAAGCGCTTTGAGAGACTGCAAGAGCTGATCCAAATGTCCGGGTTGGACGGCATCGTTCTAAACCCGGGTCCAAGCCTGGGCTACCTGACAGGATTGAGTTTTCATCTCATGGAGCGCCCGACTGTCGTAATTTACGCTCCACCGGCTGAACCGGTCATTGTATTGCCGGAACTGGAGGCCGGAAAACTGGTTTTATCAAGAGTGCCTCTGCGCCCAGTGACCTATGGGGATGACCCATCCTCCTGGCAGTCCGCGTTTGAGCGTGCACTCAGCCCGCTCAGCCTGTGCCAAAAAAGGATCGGATTGGAACCCACCCGATTGCGTTTCCTGGAACTGAGTTACCTCACGAAAGCTGCCCCTAGTGCAATTTTCCTATCTGGAGAAAACGTTCTTAATCACCTGCGCATACGCAAGGACGAAAGTGAAATTCGCCACATGCGCAAAGCCGCGCAGATCGCCCAGGAGGCACTGCTGGCGGTCCTGCCCATGGTGAAGGCCGGGGTGAGCGAAAACGCCATCGCTGCTGAACTGACCATCGCCCTGCTGCGAGCCGGCTCGGACTCAGAGCTGCCTTTTGCGCCCATCGTAGCCAGCGGACCCAACAGCGCCAACCCGCACGCCTCTCCAACGGATCGCCTGCTGCAAGACGGTGACATGCTGGTGATCGATTGGGGCGCTCGCTGGCAGGGATACTGCTCCGACCTGACGCGCACTTTCGCGATCAGTCATGTCTCCAGCGAGATGGAAAAGGTGTACCTGGCCGTACAACAAGGCAACTGCGCCGGGCGCGAAGCTGGAAAACCCGGGCTGGCTGCTGGAGCTGTGGACCAGGCTGCCCGCCAGGTGATCGATAGAGCCGGATATGGACTTTACTTCACCCACCGCACCGGTCACGGGTTGGGGTTGGAAGACCACGAAACGCCATACATTTTCAACACCAACCAGATTATCCTGGATGTTGGCATGACTTACACGGTTGAACCGGGTATCTACCTGCCGGGCGCCGGCGGTGTGCGTATTGAGGATGATATGCTTGTGACCGAAACCGGGTCAGAGTCCTTAAGCGATCTGCCACGCGAGTTGAGTATCCTGTAACAAACAGGAGCGGAGAAAACAAATGAGTCAAGCCAATATCATCCCCTCTGCTGAACCATTCCTCATTCCCGGAGGCAAGACCGGCTGCCTGTTGCTGCACGGCTGGACCGGCACACCGAAAGAGATGCGCATGCTCGGTGACTCCCTGGCTATGGATGGGTACACCGTGCTGGCTCCGCGCCTGTTCGGACACGCTACCTCGCCGCAGGATATGGACCGCGCTTGCTGGCGGGATTGGGTAGCCTCGGTGGAAGACGGCATGCACCTGCTCAAGGGCTATACCGAACAGCAGGTGGTCATGGGTCTCTCAATGGGAGGAATCCTGGCCTTGCTGGCGGCTGCCCGGTTTGATTTCGCGGGTGTGGTCACCTTCTCAGCCCCCTGCGCCCTGCCGCCCGACCCGCGTGCGAAATTCCTGCCACTTCTGTCTCCATTCAGGCTAAGGATCTCAAAAGGCGCACCTGATTGGCATAACCTGGACATGCTCAGGTACCATGTCGATTATCCCTATTACCATCCGCGCTGGGTGATGGAACTGCAAAAATTGATCCGCGTGATGCGCAATGAACTTAGGAATGTCAGGATCCCGGCTTTACTGGTGCAATCCCGCCTGGATAATGGCATCCCCGCGGAAAGCCTGGATACGCTGCTGGCGGCGATCGGTTCGAGTGATAAATCTGCCTTGTGGGTGCAGCATAGCGGGCACGTGGTCATTGAAGAACCGGATCGGGAAGAAGTTTTTACGACTGTGAAATCATTTCTCAATAAGATCGAACCGCCACGATGAACCGCAACCTCACGCTTGTCGCGGTTTCTTTGTTTGCCTGGGGGATTGGTGAAGGGCTATTCATCTACTTTCAACCGCTTTACCTGCAGGAGTGGGGCGCTGATCCATTGATGATCGGGGCGATTTTTAGCGCCATGGGCATCGCCATGGCAGCGTCGCAAATTCCCGCCGGTTACCTTTCTGACCGTTTCGGCTCAAGGAATATTATGTTTGGGTCATGGTTTATCGGCACGATTGCAGCCTGGTTCATGGCCCTGGCAGACAGCATGCCCATGTTTGTCGCGGGCATCGTCATGTACGGACTTACCGGGTTCGTTGTAGCGCCTATGAACAGTTACATCACCAGCGTGCGCGGCAAGTGGAGTGTTGGACGCGCGCTCACGTTCACTTCAGGTCTGTATAACCTGGGAGCAGTACTCGGACCGGTGACCGGCGGGTTGATCGCTGATAAACTTGGCTTGCAAGCAGTGTACCGCCTGGCCGGGGTCATATTCCTCATATCGACTGTCATCGTCCTATTTGCCGGGAAAAACACGGAAGTCCACCACGAAGATGCAAACTCCAATAACAAATTGGGATTGATAAAGAATTACCGTTTTTTGGCCTTTTTGGGGCTGGCATTCGTCACCTTTTTTGCCCTCTACCTGCCCCAGCCGCTCACCCCCAACTTCCTGCAGAATGAGCAGGGATTCTCCCGCACCACCATTGGCATACTGGGAGCTCTCGGCAGCCTGGGCAACGCCGTGGCCATGCTCACCCTT
>DAONEZ010000223.1:0-3484 GCA_035403345.1 Anaerolineaceae bacterium | reverse complement strand
CTTGCTGAAGAGCGCTTTGCGCAGGTCGTGCGCCACGCCTGCCGATGACCGCCCGGCAAAGAACCCCACCAGGATGCTGCTGATGACGATGGCCAGGGTGTAAAGCAGCATGATGCCGCCCATGCGCAGGATGTAAGCCGATTGGATCCCGGCCACGTCAATGCCCAGGCTGGTGTACATCTCCTTGACCGCCGGGATGGCGGCCTCGGTGAGCACCTTTGGTCCCAAGGCAGTGAACTTTTCGGTGATGCCGGTGAGCATTCCACTCAATTGTTCCTGCGGCATTTGCTTGAGCAGGGTAAATATATCCGTGCCTGCGGGAATCTTTGAGAGGTCAAATCCAACCTGCGCACTGTATTTCGCAGCAGCTTCGGGATCTTTCTGCGCCTGCTGCAGCATGTACACCACTACCTCTGCCTTCGCAATGACCGGGCTGAGGGTATCGATCTGCTCAGTGGTGAGGTCGTTGAGCATATACACCGGCTCAGCGGGCACCTCTGCGTCCGTGGAGAGATACTTCTCCAGGGCTTGAGCAGGGTCAGTGGAGAGTGTGTAGGCTGCCATGACTTTCTGTTTCTCCTCAGGGGTGAGGAAAAGGGACAACCTCTCCATTTGGGTTTGGCTGAGCGCCACCGGAACAGCCGTTTCCACCCCGCCCTGCTGAATGCCCACGTTGACGATATTGGACATGTAATTTGGCAAGGCCAGGTCTGCCATAGCCTGGGCGAACAGCAGCCCGAGCACGAGCAGGATCGACCACCAGTAAGGTTTCAGATAACGCAATAATCGGGTCATAAAGTCAATAACTCCTTCGTGTCAATAATGTAACAGTGTCACTCAATTTCAGGGGGCGTCAATTCGCTACCGGCGTTCTCGCAGGCCTGCGCAAACACGGATATGCGCAGTTTCTCCAGGAGCGCCAGCAGGGCGTCCTTCTCGCCATCGGTCAAGCTTGAGGAAAGGTGGTTGAAGAACTCCAACCGATCCGGGGTGGTCGATTCGATCAACTGCCTGCCAGCCGGAGAGATTCGGATGCGCACCTTGCGCCTGTCCACGGGGTCATACGTGCGCTCCACCAACCCCTGCTCTTCCAAACCGCGCAGGAGTGATGTAATGGTGTTCTTCTTCACGTTCTGGAAGTGGCTGATGCGCGTGGGGTTGATGCCCTCATGGTTCTCGGATTCTTCGGCTGCCATCAGACGCATCAGGATGCCCCAGCGCGGACCGGAGACCTCCGGTGCGATCGTGCGGCTGAAGGCATGGGAATAGGCGTTCGACAGCACGCGGATGGCGTTAGCGATCTCTGCGCCGCGGATATCGCTGCCGCCGGAGACCTCCTGCATGTGCTGGCGCATGCGCGCATGCATCTCTTCAAAATCCCTGGTCGATGATCCCTTGGGATGGCTCATTCAATCCTCCTAAATAAATAGTACGAGGTCGAACTATACTACCTCGTACTATTTTAGTCAAGAGTGGATATGTAATTTTATGGTTATCGGGTTTAAAACTGCCCTGCCAGGTAGCCTCTTGTGCGTTCCATCTTCGGATTCTCAAACACTTCCTTCGCCGGACCGCACTCCACCACCTCACCAAGGTACATAAAGATGACGTAGTCTGCCAGGCGTTTGGCCTGCCGCAAAGTATGGGTAACCACCACGGTGGTGTACTGGTGCTTGAGGTCAAGCAGCAGTTTCTCGATATTGGCCGCGGAGATGGGGTCCAAGGCGGAAGTGGGTTCGTCGCCCAACAGGATCTCAGGTCCCACCGCCAGCCCGCGCGCCAGGCATAAGCGCTGCTGCTGACCGATGGACAGGCGCGTGGCGGGAGCGTGCAGGCGGTCTTTGACCTCATCCCACAGCCCGGCCATCTCCAGGTAATGCTGCACCGCGGCATCCATTTCCTTGCCGCGTGTGAGCGAGTGAATGCGCATGCCATAAGCGACGTTCTCGTAGATCGACATGGGCAGCATGTACGGTCGTTGCGCCAGCAGCCCGGTCTTCTTGCGGATTTCCATCACATCCCGGTCCGGGCTGTAGATGTTTTCACCATCAATCAGTACTTCGCCGGAAATCTTCGCGCCGTCAGTTAATTCCAAAAATCGGTTCAATGTTTTGAGCAGCGTGGTTTTCCCGCAGCCGGATGGCCCCATGATGACCGTGATCTGCTGACGCGGGATCTCCAGGTTCACGTTCTTGAGGGCGGATTCGGTGCGGTCGTAAAAGGCGTTCAGATTACGGATCTCGATATGCGTGTTAGGTAGGGTCATGTGTCACCTGTAGGTTACTTGTTGATAAAGCGGCTTAACCTGGCGGAAAGCAGGCGCGAGCCAAGGCTGATGACCAGGACAATGAGCGTGAGGATGAGGGCAGAGGCGTAAGCGCGGTTCTGCACTTCCGGATAAGGCGTGCCGAGCTGGAAGAAAATAGCCAGCGGCAGGGAAGCCGTGGGACTGGAAAGCGAGGTGGGGATGCGATCGGTGTAACCGGCGGTAAACAGCACCGAGGCAGCATCTCCGATGCCGCGCCCAAACGCCAGCAGCGAGGCAGTGACGATGCCGGGCATCATCTGTCGGATGATCACCCGTACCGCCGTCTGGAGTTTTGAAGCTCCCAAGGCATACGAAGCGTGTTTGAGTTCGTCCGGCATCAGGCGCAGCACCTCGTCCATGGCGCGTGTCAGGATGGGAATCTCGAGCAGTGCCAGCACCACAATGCCTCCCAGCAGCGAGGCGCGCAGCCCCAGGCTGAGCATGAGGGTGAACCCAAAGGCACCGTAAACGATAGAGGGGATGCCCCACAGGATATCCATGGTCAACCGCACATAGCGTGCCCACTTGGTTTTGGCGATATACGTTTCCAGGTAAAGTGTGATGGGCAGGCTGATGAGCAGGGCAATGATCGTCCCGCCCACTGCCAGCAACAGCGAGCCAATAATGGCGTTCAGGATGCCGCCTTCTTTGCCCAGGTAGTAGCCGCCTTTCGGTGTCTGGCTGATCATCGACCAGGAAAGCGATGGCAGACCCTTGGACAGGATGGTCCACAGGATGGAAATCAGGCTGGCGGCAACAATCAGAAAGGACAACAGCATGAAGAACTTGGCAATGGATTCCGCCACATGTTTGCGTCTAAAATGCCAGTTACTCACCAGGCCCTCCTGACCCGCCCCATCAGCCTGCGCAGGATGAGCGTGGAAGCAACGTTGAGGATGAGGATAATTACCAACAGGATAAGCGCTGCGCCCATCAGGGCGGCGTCATACATGGGGATGGACATCATCTCGCCGTAATTGTTGGCTATCAAGGCTGGCAGCGGATAAGCGGCATCCAGGATGGAACGCGGCATCTGCACCACGTTGCCCACCACCATCAAGACCGCCATAGTCTCGCCCAGCGCGCGCGAAAAGCCCAACACCACGCTGGCGAGCAGCCCTGGGAGCGTCGAGGGGATGACCACGCGCTTGATGGTTTCCCAGCGCGTTGCGCCCA
>DAONEZ010000222.1:0-3548 GCA_035403345.1 Anaerolineaceae bacterium | reverse complement strand
CAACGCTGGTGAGATAAATGTACTAACTTCGTATGAGGGACTGGAAAGCACCCTGATCACCATTAATGGCGGGACGATCCACCTGGTCTCCAGCGATGATGGCATCAACGGGTCTGATGGTTCGGGCAGCCAGGAAGCAGGCATTCCCGCTCCCGGGGCAGGGCGGCAGGGTCCTGGAGGGATGAACAATGACATGAGCAGTTCTATCGTGATCAATGGCGGTTACATCTACGTGGATGCCAACGGCGACGGAGTTGACGTGAACGGCTCGATCGAGATGAATGACGGCATTCTGTTGGTGAACGGACCTCTCTCGAACGGAAATGGAGCGTTGGATTACAACGGTGAATTCACGATGAATGGCGGTACGCTGCTGGCGGTGGGAAGTGCCGGTATGGCCATGACACCATCCGCGGACTCCACCTTGAACTCTCTCCTGGTTGGTTTGGATCAAGTGCAACCGGCTGGTATTTTGATCAGCCTGCTGGACGCGAATGGGAATGCCCTGTTCACCTTTGCGCCGAGCAAGGAATATCAATCCGTAGTGTACGCATCCGCTTCTTTGGAAAGTGGTTCCGATTACCAACTATACTTTGGTGGAACAGTCAGCGGTTCACAGAGTGATGGATTGTATACCAATGCCACATATACCACCGGTGAGCTTGTTCAGAGCTTCACGGCCAGCCAGGGAACCACTCAGATCGGTTCCACCGGCGGCATGGGAGGCGGTCCCAGGAGAAGATAAGCGTCACATTATCGAACGTAGGAGCTCCCAAAGTTGTGGAGCTCCTTTTTATTTATATCTATACAAAAAATAAACCAATTCAGCAGGGATAACCGCTATGATACCTGACAGAAAGAGGAACAAAAATGTTGACATCAACTATGAGCAAGAATTGTCAGAACCCTGTCGCAGTTCCGCTGAAAACCCGCAGGACGGATCTTCCTGAGTTGTTCGCGCTCGTCCAATACATGGATCGGATCGACCTGAAGGGCATGGATGCAGTGGCATTAATGGATCGCATGGATACCAAGTATTGCCTGCCTACCGGGAGACTAATCGAGGCCATTGAGGTCGTGAAGGACCAATACCGCATCCTGTGTGTTAATGGACAGTGTATAACTGAATACTCGACTCTCTATTTTGACACGCCGGATCTCGATTTGTTCAACCAGCATGTGAGAGGCTGTTCAAATCGCTATAAAGTGCGCAGCCGGGAATACATGAGTTCACGCCAGTCATTCCTGGAGGTGAAACACAAGACCCCACGGGAGCGCACGATCAAGCAGCGCATTACGACTCAACAATTCACCACCAGGTTGACGGGCAGCGTGAGCAACTGGCTGGATGAAGTATATCCCTTCGATAACAGTCGGCTGATACCTGCGTTGTGGAACTCCTTTTACCGGCTCACCCTGGTGAGCAAGGCCTGTTGTGAGCGTGTGACCATTGATGTGGAGCTGGGATTCCGTCATGGATCCAGGTTGAAAACCTTGCCGGGGTTGGCTGTGGTTGAGATCAAAACGGACCATGACAACCAGGGCTCTATCTTACAGCAGCAATTACGCAGCATGCGGCAACATCCGCAGGGGTTCAGCAAATACTGCATGGGTGTGGCTTTACTCTACAACGAGGTGAAAAAGAATAGCCTCAAACCCGGATTGTTATCCATCCAAAAGATCACTGGAGAAACGTACTGTGACTGATTTTTCAATTTTTTTGCTGGGCTTTATCTTCAACCTGTTTTTTGCTGTTATCCTGGTGCGCTTTGTTTATTACCCGAGAACGCAAAATAAGCGTTACATTTTTACCTTTTTGGCGTTCAACACGGTCATTTACTTTGTGTTGAGCTTTTTAAAGAGCGTTGAGGTGGGCGTTGGAGTGGGGTTCGGCCTGTTTGCCATTTTCTCCATCCTGCGTTACCGCACGGATCCAATCCCGGTGAGGGAGATGACCTACCTGTTCATCATCGCGGCTTTGCCAGTGATGAACTCTGCCGCCACCACCGGTACGGTCTGGCCGCAATTGATCGCCGCAAACTTGGCCATCCTGCTGCTGATGTGGGTGCTGGAAAAGGAATGGGGTTTTCACTACGAGGCTTCGAAGAAGATCATCTATGAGAAAATGGACCTGATCCACAGCGACCGCCGGGAGGAATTGAAAGCCGACCTGGAAGAGCGGACAGGGATCAAGATCAAACGCATCAATATCGGTAAGGTCAATTTCCTCAAAGATACAGCCGAAGTGAAGATTTTTTACGATGAAGAAGAGACAGGTATTGTCCGGCATGTGGACGAGCCTGAAGCAGTGGTCGTGCAGTACCTTGATGAAGAATAATCAATAATAATCGGAGAAAAAATGGAAAACGTAACGATGAAGACAACGAAAAAGTGGAGTAAGCTGCTTACGAACCTGGTGGTTGACCTGGTGTTCCTGGTGGCCTTCCTGGCAAGTATCGAAGTAAAAGGCACGGGACTGGTCATTCATGAGTGGTTGGGAGTAGGTATCCTGGCGTTCATCCTGGTGCATGTGCTGCTGCATTGGAATTGGGTGACGGCGGTAACAAAGAAGTTTTTCCGCAAGTTGGTGGCAGAACCTCGTTTAAATTACATTGTTGATCTGCTCATTTTTATTGCCTTCATCACGATAATATTTAGCGGATTGGTGATTTCCCGGGTAGTGCTGCCGGCCATCGGTCTCGAGGGGCTCCGCTCCGGGTTTTGGAAGGTGTTGCATGCACAGGCTACCAACCTGACCATCATCCTGACCGGCATCCACCTGGGGCTGCATTGGAAGTGGTTCGTGTCCATGTTCCAGAAGTATGTTTCAACACCTTTACATATGCGTAAGGCAAACAAACAGGTTGTGGAATCTCCTGTTACCGTGACTGTTGACGCTGAATAAGGATTACTAATAGGAGTAAATATCATGTGGAAATATATTAAGGCTGGTTTGATCATTTTGGTGGCTGTGGCTGTAGTTTCGGGTGCCATCTGGGGACTTTCAAAGTTCAGTTCTGTGCAAAACCTGTTTGGTGACGAGGACATTCATTCAGGTGAGCTTGGGGAAGGCGGCGGATTCGGTCACGGGCAGGGGAAGGGACTGGGAAGAGGCGGCGGAAATGGCGGATCATCAGATCACACCGACCTGGAGAATCATCCTGAGGGTGGTGAGCTTTTACCGACTGGTGAGCATCGAGGGGAAGGACAAACCGGCTCACTTAGCATGCTTTTTACTGGAACAAGCCTAAACTTTCTGAAAATGCTGCTGATCGTGGCGCTGATCGCGATCCCCTGGGCGATCATTGACCAGGCACGCAAGAAGCAAAGGTCAACAGCTCCAGTGCACGTCGCCAGCGCTGAGGTGCCTGCTTCACCGCAGAACACAACAGGTACTAATTAGGCGGCTTTTACGCCGGGGATTGGATATAATCCTAATATGAAGCGCAGGATCCTGGTAATCGACGATACACGCAATGTGCAGCTTATGCTGGAGGATTTCCTCAGCGGGCAGGAGTTCGAGGTGAATGCTGCTTCCGACGGAAGCG
>DAONEZ010000221.1:0-3553 GCA_035403345.1 Anaerolineaceae bacterium | reverse complement strand
TGGTGCCGAGAGCCAGGATCGGACTGGCGACCCCACAATTTTCAGTCGTGTGCTCTACCAACTGAGCTATCTCGGCAGCAAGGGCAATTCTACCTGAGCCGGGGGGGATTGTCAAGCAAGGAGTTATCGCGTGGTATCAGTGAGTACAGGTGAGCGATAGGTCAAGCGCACACAACGCCTCCAGCACCCGGTTAGTGTGGATGACCGAGCCGTTGGCGTTGAGATGATAGTAGGTATCGAACATGAACAGGCTGTCGAATTGTGAGTCCGCAGGCGTGCCCACCACAGGGAAGGTCAATTCCCTGCGCAAGGTTGCGTCCAGGGCAGCCAAGTAGTCCACCGTGGCTGCGTTCCCGAAACGCGTGGTGGGCGGGTAGGCGAGCACCACCTGCGCGCCTTTTGAGCGGGCATACGCCGCAAAGCGGTTGAGCACTTTGATTTGGTCCTGATAATTCTTGCGGCTGGCCGACACATCCACTATGAATGGTGTGGAGGTGTACTCCGGCTCCACCTTACCGAAAATATAATCGCCATTCTGATCAAAAGCAGCGCGGAAGTAGATGGCTTCCTCTTTGAAGCAGGTTTTGCAGTGAAAATAATCATCCAGCACAAGGTTCTTGATCGCCTGGGTGTGCACCGCTGGAATGACCTTGATCAGTTTGAGCACCTCCTCCAGGGAGGAAATGTAGCGCAGGCTGGCGGGATCGATGATCAGTAATTGAAGCAGGGTGTCCGGTCCGCTGAAGTGATTGGTGAAATTGTGATACTCTGGCGAAATGAGGATGATATCCCCCTCGCCGATATACGGTTCGATGGCATTCAGGTAAAAACGAATCCCCACGCCGCCCTGCAGCCCGGTGTTCACCACCGGCAGCCCGGTGCGCTGCTGGATCAGGTTGCTGCGGTAGCCAAAAACCGCGCTGGAGCCGCCCACGATTATGATCTTAGGACTCTTGGTCTCTGCCAACGCCTTGCTTTTGTCCAGGTAGGCCGCCAGGAAGCTATCCATGTTGCGCTGGCGGTACTGCGTGACCAGCCAGATATTGGCGGCGGCCAGTACCAGCAGGGTGAGGAGCAGGAAAAAGGTTTTCTTCTTGGTCATTGTCAGAATTTAAAGTATATGAACGGGTTGCCCGTGTAATCGAACACACCCAGGGTGGTGATGGCCAGCAGGATGAGGAAATACCCGAGCCAACGGACTCCGGTTGGCAGTTTGTCGATCTCCAACCTGCCGCGGGTCACTTCCTGCAGCACCTCCCAAACCACTACCAATACGATGAAGAGCAGTCCAAACTCAAAATCAAATTCAAATGAGTTCCTGCGGAAGGGCGAGTTGATGAAATTGGCCCAGGAAATCGAACTGAACAGCCGTTTGATCTGCGTAAAGGAATCCAGCCGGAAAATGACCCAGCCCGCTGAAACGACCAGGAAGTTCACCAGGATATCCACTGCCTTGAGCAGCCCCGGCCAGCGCGGTGGATGCAGCTTGCGCATGTCCTTTACCCATAGCGAAATGATGTAGAAGATGGCATGATACAGTCCCCAGGCGATGAAGTTCCAGCCCACGCCATGCCACGCGCCGCTCAGCAGCATGGTCACCAGCGGCGGCAGGACCAGCGCCAAAGCCTGCGCGCTATGATGTTGGAGCAAGAAACGCCGCAGCGGGTAAAAGATGTAATCGCGCAGCCAGGTAGAGAATGAGAGGTGCCAGCGGTTCCAGAACTCCGCCACGTCGGTGGCCAGGTAGGGGCGTTTGAAGTTGGGCGTCAGCTCAATGCCCATCAGGCGTGCCGCTCCCAGGGCAATATCCGTATATCCGGAAAAGTCCAGGTAGATCTGGAAAGTGAGGAACAGCATGGAATACAGGATGGTGATGCCGTTATACGTACCGACATTGTCGAACACCTGGTTGACGATCAGCGCGAGGCGGTCAGCAATGACCACTTTCTTGAATAAACCGAACACCACCTGGCGGAATCCCAGCAGCACCTCATCGGAATTCACCTGCTTCGGCTGGTGTAACTGCGGCAGCAGTTTCCTGCCGCGTTCGATGGGTCCCGAGGCGATCTTGGGGAAAAACGCCATGAAGGCAGCAAAGATGCCCAGGTTGCGTTCCGCCGGGATGAGCCCTTTTTTCACATCCACCAGGTAGGCAATGTGCTGCAGCGTAAAGAAAGACATACCCAACGGCAGCAGGAGCTTGAAACTCGCTGCCTGCCCGGTTTGAGCGGATAACACGTTACCGTACTTGAAGAACGCCAACGCCGCCACGTTCAGCAGGATGCCCAGGATGAGCACGGTTTTTGCGCGGGCGGGAGTTGCTCTCTCAATGGCAAGCGCAAGGAAATAGTTAAGCACCGTTAGCGCCATCAGTACCAGGATAGCCCATTTGCCGATCCAGAAGTAGAAGGCATAACTGGCAACCAGCAGCAACACCCAGCGCAACCTGGCGGGGAACAGATACACCAGGGCGCAAAGCAGCCCGAGAGCAGGCAGGAGTAGAACCGGGTTCAGGTAATCCATGCGGTAGTCAGTCAGAGACAGTGTGAAAAGGACAAACTCACACGGTCAACAGCAACAAGTAATTTTATACCGGAAATAGGGGATTATGCCGTTAATTTTTTTCTACGGCGGAATCGATCCAAGAGCAGGCAGCCAAGCACGAATAAAACGGAAAACGCACTGACCACGGTCAGGATGTTCACAAAAGACATCGCCAGTCCCCATGCCCCGCGGCGTGGCAGATACCAGAGCGTGAAGAGAAGCACATCAATGAACACCACAACGAAAGTGCGCCAGAGCCAGGGGGAACGCTTTTGCTGCGCGTGCACCGCCAGCCAGCCTGCCAGGAGAGACAACAGAGGCAGAAAGACGGCGCGGTAACGAGGGTTATCCCATTGGTCACCGCCGGCGCGCGCTGACGAAACCACCGTCCACAAGAGGAGCACGATCAGCAGGAAGAGCATCTGCCACTTATCTTTGGCTGGTTTGGCCCTCCACAGCGCGACTGCGCCATACAGCAGGAAGGGTATGGCGATGTACCAACCCAGCCCACGCCAGATGGACAGCCCCATCCAGACGGGCAGGGACACATCCGTGAGAGCCGCCGGTAGCACGGGTTGGGCCAGGCCGTAGGCCGTGACAAAGGGAATGACCCACTGTTTGCCAAGACCTTTAAGCAGCATGGCGATCAGCCCGGAACTGGATTGGGTGAGCCAGGCGTCGTAATAAAGGGTGGGCTGCAGCCATTTCCAGCCGGCGTATGCGCTCGCCAGCGTGATCACAGCCAGGGCTGCACAGCCCAACAGCCTGGGTTTTAGTTGTGTTTGCGCAGAAAGCCAGCCCACAAGAGCCAGGACGAGCAGGCTGATCGTAAAGAGCAGCCCCACTGGGATGGAGAAAAGCACTGCGCTCGCCATGGCGAGAACGAAAACAATGGAACGTGACAACCTATGGTCCTGCCAGGTGCAGAGTGCCCAAAGACCCAGGCACAGGAACGCGATCAGGAACGGCTCGCGCATTTGCGAACTACCCAACAGCACGCCTTCGGGAT
>DAONEZ010000220.1:0-3558 GCA_035403345.1 Anaerolineaceae bacterium | reverse complement strand
TCGTGTATAATGAACTTATGGTTTCGATAAGTACTATTATCATAAGCATTTAGAAAGCTAAGGTAACCACTTATTATGTCCTCCAAAACGATTTCCGAGGCAATCACTTCTTTCTTGAACACGATCCAATTATCACGTAGCGCTCACACATCGCGCACCTATTCCAATGCACTCAATTTTTATCAAGATGTTCTGTCAGTGAATCATATTAACCCTCAAGCAGCACCCATCACCACGCTCACAGAAGATACAATCGTTTTGTTTGCTGTAAGCCTCAAGAACCACGCTGCAACCACAGAACGCCTGTATCTCACAGCTGTGGCCAGATTCTTTGAATTCCTGGCGGCAGAAAAGCTATGCGAAGTTAATTTACCGCGCTTGCGCATGCTCATTCATCAGCGGGCGCGTAAACCCGGACAGCGCTTGCCGCAGTTTCCGGCATCCCAAATCGACCTGATCCTGGAGAAGTCCGAAACTTTAATATCAAAACCGTGCGAGGATGAATCTGCTCACCTGGTTAATCTGCGCGATCGCGCCTTCCTCTATACTCTGGCGGATACCGGCTTGCGCGTCCACGAGGCATGCAATCTGCGGCGCGGCGATCTGGACTGGAATGAAGGAAAAGCCATGATCATCGGCAAAGGTAACCGCCAGGATATTATCCGCTTTTCAACCCGCGCAACTGATGCTTTGATGGATTACCTCAAGGCACGTGCAATCAATGACGGAAATACCGGGAAAGCCTTATCAGCCTTGCCCATCTTCGCCAGGCACGATCGCGGGGCTGGTCAAAAAACAAAGTCCATGACAACCACCACGGGACGCAATATCGTCACCGATCGGGTGCGAGAATTCCTCGGGGAATCAGCAGTCGGAACGATCACACCGCACTCCTTCCGCCATTACTTTGTTACCCGTGTTCTACGATCTTCCGGAAACTTGAAACTGGCACAGGAACTGGCGCGCCACAGGAATATCGCCGTCACGCAACGATATGCCCATTTATCTGATGACGAACTGGACAAAGGTTATTGGTCCGCCATCGAGGAAAAATAGTATGCTAATAAATATCAAAACCCGCCATTTCTGGCGGGTTATTGTTTTAGTTGGTTGGATTATTAACCGATGACGGTGACGTTGCTTGCCTGTAAACCTTTAGGGCCTTTTTCGATGGCGAATTCGACTTTTTGGCCTTCTTCAAGGTTGCGGTAGCCATCACCCTGGATAGCGGAGAAGTGAACGAATACGTCTTCCCCACCCTCGCGGCTGATGAAACCATAACCCTTGGTTCCATTGAACCATTTGACTGTACCGGTGATACGTTCTGACATTATTTTTGCCTCCTATAGCAAACTTACTAAATTAAGGATTCTTGTTTCGTTCTTCGGAGCAGTCAAATAAAAACAGCCCACTGGAGCCTTCGCCTTGGACTGTTGTTTATTACATCCAGCAAGAACTACACTGCATCCTACGAACGAAAATATATCATAGGTGTTAACAAATGTCAATACCTGAAAATATACATTTTTTATTAGAATTAAGCGTCTGCAAGCAGTTCCTTGGCCTTTTTGGTTTGTTTTCCACGTTCTTCTGTATTTAGGATGCGCTTACGAATGCGGAAATTGATCGGCGTGACCTCCAGTAATTCATCCTCGGCCAGGTATTCGATGGCCTGATCCAGGCTCATATTTAACGGCGGGGTCAAGCGTATCTCAATATCCTTATTGGAGGACCGCATATTGGTTAGGTGCTTCTTCTTGCAGATATTCACAGTCAGGTCATCCGGTCGTTGAGTTTCGCCAACCACCATTCCTTCATAGACGTCAACACCAGCCCCGATGAACAGAACTCCGCGTTCTTCAGCATTTTTCAATCCATAGGTTGAGCTGACACCTGATTCCCAGGACACGATCGAACTGGTTGCCCTGGAGGTGATCGGTCCAGCCAACGGCGCATATCCCTTGAAAAGCGAGTTCAAGATACCAGTCCCCCGCGTGGCAGTCAGGAACTGATAACGGAACCCGAGTAAACCGCGGGTTGGTACGGTATACCGAAGGTGCACCGTATTATCCGGGTTGTTTTGCATGTCGGTCATCTTCCCGCGGCGGTTGCCCAGCATCTCCACCACTGTTCCTACCGAATCCGGACTGGTTTCGATGTCCAATTCCTCGTACGGCTCCAGCATCTCCCCGTTCTCATCAGTTTTGAAGATAGCTTCCGGTCGGGATACCTGGAACTCATATCCTTCACGGCGCATTGTCTCGATAAGGATTGCCAGATGCAGCTCTCCCCTGCCCGACACGATGAAGGTATCTGCGCTTTCAGTATCAGCTACACGCAATGCAACATTATTGCGCAGTTCGTCATATAAACGCTCTCGCAATTTTCGCGAGGTGCTCCACTTACCTTCCTTGCCAGTGAAAGGCGATGTATTCACGCCAAAGGTCATCCGCACGGTAGGGTCTTCCACCTGGATGATCGGCAGTGCTTCTGGTTGATTCGGATCGGCCAGTGTCTCACCGATCTCGATCCCCTCCAATCCCGCGATGGCCACAATTTCACCAGCCTCTGCGGATCCCACTTCCGTTTTTTCCAGTCCCTGGAATACATACAGGTATCGGGCTTTCTCCGGTACGACCTGTCCGTTCTTGAGCATGCGCGCCACGGGTTGACCGCTGGTCATTTTACCTGCGTGGATACGCCCAACGGCTGTAACCCCGCGATACTCGTCATACCCTAAATTGGTCACCAATAACTGCAAGGGAGCGTCCAGATCCACCACCGGCGCAGGGATCACATCCAGGATCGTGCGAAATAGGGGCTGCAGATCGTCTTCCATGGCAGGTGTCAACCCGGATTGTTGAGTGATCGCGTTGGCATAAATGATCGGGAAATCAGCCTGTACATCACTGGCTCCCAACTCGATAAATAGGTCGAAGGTCATGTTAACAGCACGCTCGTGGTCGGCGTCCTTGCGATCCATCTTGTTGATCACCACGATTACGCGGTGTCCGAGTTCAAGAGCTTTCTTGAGCACGAAACGGGTCTGGGGCATGGGACCTTCGGCGGCATCGACCAGCAGGAGCACGCCATCCACCATGTTCATAACCCGTTCGACTTCGCCGCCGAAATCAGCATGTCCCGGGGTATCCACGATATTTATCTTTACCATGCTACCTGTACGCGAGTCCGGGATAATAATGGCAGTATTCTTCGCCAGGATGGTAATGCCGCGCTCCCGTTCCAGGTCATTGGAATCCATCACCCGCTCCATGACCTGCTGGTTCTCACGGAACACGCGTGCCTGCTTGAGCAAGCCATCTACCAAAGTAGTTTTTCCATGGTCAACATGCGCCACAATGGCGATATTTCTGATGTCTTTACGTTCAATCTTCATATTCTTTCCTGTCTCATTCACCAATCAAAAATAACAGTCAATAATATCAGACAGACCGCCGATTGGACAGGGGTGAGTTTTTTTCTCACAAATCAGCTAATTTTTTACTTCTTGATCCCAAATTTTAGCAGGATAAGGTAGACCCCCAATAAGATCAAACC
>DAONEZ010000219.1:2827-3574 GCA_035403345.1 Anaerolineaceae bacterium | reverse complement strand
GATCGAATTTCCAGGCGGGTACGTTCTCTTGCCCGGCTAGTTGCTGCAGCATGCCCCCCGTGGTGATGACCGCCACCTGGCAGCCGCGCTGGCAGGCCATTTCGAATGCCGACAAGGATTCCTCGGTATTGCCGGAATGGGAAGAGACAACCACCAGGGTATCCTCCCCGCTGGCGAAAGCAGGCAGGTCATAATCGCGGTGAACAATAAACGGTACCCTGATCCTGTCCGCCAGGCAGGCAGCCAGCAGGTCAGCACCGATCGCAGATCCGCCCATGCCAGCCACCACCAACTGCTTGATGGGTTTCACCGCTCCAAGCGGAAGCTCGCTGCCCAATTTGTACGCCTGCGCCAATTGACCGGGCAGACCGTCAATGTGAGCCAGCATATCCTGCGTATCCAGGTTGTGGAATAATTCCAAGTTATCCAGGTCCATGTTTTCCTGCCTGAGTTGAGATGTGTGTCTGCTGATTTTACCCCATTCCTCAGGCAGCATGCATAGAATAAACAGAGCAGCCCCCGCTGCCCTGTCATTTTGACCCCTGGTGTTACTTAAGCTTCTTGACCAGTTCGAGGAATTCCTGCCATTCCTCTGCGAACATGTGAATGGTGACGTTGTTCAACTCGAGGTTGTAGGTGGTTTCGCCATCCGGTTCCTCTGCTGACCAAACTGCGTAACTCTCAGTTTCAACAATGGTGGTTACTTTCGGATCGTAATTCTCTGCCATTTTTATCTCCTTTCTTCAT
>DAONEZ010000219.1:0-2817 GCA_035403345.1 Anaerolineaceae bacterium | reverse complement strand
GATCCTGATCGGCTTGGGCGGAGTGATGGTCTTAAGTCCCTCCCACGGGTCCTGGTCGGTCATTTTTCGCATGACATAGGTGGCAATCAACTTGGCAGAGGCCAGCACTGGAGCGGAAAGCAGTACACCCAACAACCCGAACAGGCTGGCGGATACTATGACCATAACCAGGACGGCTGCCGGGTGGATGGCCAGCGCATCCGACATCACCCGCGGACTGACGAAATAATCCATGATGACATCCGATAACAATGCACAACCCACCACCAGGAGGGCAAAACCAAACGGCTGCATGCCGAAGTAATTGGTCTGGAATAAGGAAACCAACCCGAATGTCGTCCAGGCCACGAATGGTCCGATGTACGGAACGAAACGAGCCAACCCTGCCAGCAAGGCCAGCAGGAAGAAGTAACGCACGCCCAGGATACTGAGCAGGATGGAATAAAAGGCAACAGTAATGGCAAAAATTAGCAGCTGACCACGCAGGAACGCATTCCAGATGTGGGAGATTTGAGTGCCCAGTTTTGAAAAATCCTGCTGGTAATTCGGGATCTTGATGTTGAGCATGCTTTTCCGAACACCACCGCTTTCAGCCATCATAAAGAAAGAGATCAGGATGATGAACAACAGCCAGGTCACTGTGGTGCCCACGCCGGAAGCCAGGTTACCGATCAATCCGCCCAGTTTGGTTAACAACGGCTGAACGACACCCTGGAGTTGAGTCCAGAGAACATTAAAATCTAACTTACCGAGGTCGAACAAAAATGGCCCGATCACCAGGGGTTTGCTGGTCAGGTTCTGCACGATGCCGGGCAGATCAGTAATCAACTCCTGGATGAATTTGATCAAATTTTGGATCTGGTCAACAATGGAGATGCCTCCCCAGGTGAGCAGCCCGATAACGATCAGAAATAGCAACAGGTAAAGCACAAAACTGATCAGCCGCCAGGGTATCTTTAACTTACGATTTAAGAAAGTGGCCAATGGATAAAGGAGGTAGGCCAGCAGCAGGGAAGTCAACAGCGGCAGGACGATGTTCCTGAATCGGACCAACAGCGCAGCCACCAGCGCCACAACGGATAGACCGATGATCAGCTTGGTGGTAGTGTTCCACTTTGGGGATTCGGTGATCTTCTTTGGTTCAAGTTCAGAGTTAGAATTTTTATTCATATTCTTATTATATGATATCCGGGATTAAAAAAGGAACTGGCAATTTCGCCAGTTCCTTTCAGTGATTGCGCTCTACGGGCAGGCTCCGGGCTGGATGGAATTCAGGATACCCGGGAACCAGGAACACCAGCTATTGGTCAGGTCAATGAGGATGGTCGGAATAACGCAAAACAGCAGGATGACCCCCAGGATGATGATCAGGGCAATCAACCAGCCTTTCTTCTTCTTTGCGGGAGCTGGGGGTTGAACAACACCGTATTGACCCGCCGGAGGTTGCACAGGCGTATATACCGGAGCAGCCTGTTGTGGAGGCGGCGTATAGACTGGAGCGGCTGGCGGAGGGGTGTAAACCGGGGCAGCAGGGGGCGGAGTGTAGACCGGTGCAGCCGGGGGTGGGGTATACACAGGGGCGGCTGGAGGCGGGGTATAAACCGGTGCAGATGGAGCAGCAGGGGTAACAGGGTGTTGCGCCACAACCGGCCGGGACGCGGCTACAGTTGCATTGGGATCGATCTGGATCTGGTCAAACTTCAAGTTCACCTTTTCGCCCATGGTGATGAGCTCACCAGGGGTTAGCACCACGGCCGAGCTCAAGCGTTGTCCGCGCACGAAAGTCCCATTGGTAGACCCCAGGTCTTCAATGGAAAAAGTCAACCCCGACATGACCAGTCGGGCATGCCGGCGCGAGACCTCGGGATCATTGATGACAATGTCGTTGCTCAGGTCGCGCCCGATGAACAACTCCGTTTTTTCAAGCGGGAATTCGGTTCCGGCACCCGTACCGGTCAGTAAGATCAAGCGAAATGATGCCATACCAGCCTCCTTATTCTGCTTATAGTGTAGCAATGCACACACAGATTGTCAACGAGGAGCCGTAATTTACAGCCAGGAGTTTTATTTCATAGCCTGGATTGCCAGCGTTTCTGCCTGGCGCGCCAGGTCAATGGAATCTGCCAGGATCCTCAACGCTTCCTGTGAATTGTGGAAGCCCATGCTGTTCTCAGCCGCGATGAAATCCCAGCGCAACTGGGCCTGGCGGTGGTTCTCACGCGCCTGCGCCAGCAACGCTTCGTCCACTCCGGCACTCTCGGCCGCGGTTTTGATGGCCGCAATGGCCGCCACAATGGCCTCCTCGGCCTTGATCATGGTTTCAATAACTGAATCCTGGATGATCTTCAACCGACCGGCCACATATTGCACGTCGGTATGGCACACCCCGCAGGTCTCAGCCAGGCGCAGCATGGGGCTCATGATATCGTGCGTCGAGAACTTGGCTGAGCCGTCGCGCGTGTAAGGCATGTGGCAATCAGCGCAGGCGACCCCGGCGTTGAAGTGCGTGCTGCCTGCCGAGTAAAGCTCATAATCCGGATGCTGCATTTTGATCATGGACGCACCGCTATCAGCGTGCACCCAATCGGTGAATTGGATGTCCGTGTAATACTGGGCAATGTTTTCGATCTTTGTTCCATCTTTCCAGGGCAGGGTGAGCAACTTGCCGTCCCCGGCCATGTAATACTCCACGTGGCAGTTGGCACACACCACGCTGCGCATCTGCTGGCGGGTAAAGGTGTTCCAATCCTGTCCCTGGGCTTTTAGTGCGGTCTCAAGTGCCGGGTTGGTCACCACCAGGCGCATGGTACCGGCTTT
>DAONEZ010000218.1:0-3589 GCA_035403345.1 Anaerolineaceae bacterium | reverse complement strand
ACGAATGATCGACCAGCGCAAATTGCCGGCTGCGCTGGAATTCGTGTATTGCAGTTCCGTGCGGGAGATGGCGGACGCCATCCGCAACATGACCATCCGCGGCGCACCGGCGCTGGGGGTGGCAGGCGCATTCGGACTGGCGCTGGAGGCTATACGGCCGACGGGAGGTGATATTCTCCGGCAATTATTCCTTGCCTCTGAACTTCTCAAAGCAGCGCGGCCAACCGCGGTGAACCTGGCCTGGGGTGTGGAACGCATCCTGAAGCTTACCAATCAACATGAGGGCTCAACGGCTGATCTCGCAGAGCGCATCCTGGCTGAGGCGCTCGAGATGGCAGAAGAGGACGTGCGCACCAACCTGGCGCTGGCTCAACACGGTGCGAGCCTGATCGACGATGGTGAGACAATCCTGCACCACTGCAACACGGGCGCATTGGCAGTGGTGGATTGGGGCACGGCCTTGGGCGCAATTCGTTACGCCCATCAACAGGGTAAGCACATCCACGTCCTCGTGGATGAGACCCGCCCGCGCCTGCAGGGCTCGCGCCTGACCGCCTGGGAGTTGGAGCAGTACAGCATCAGTTATCACATCATCACTGATAACGCCGCCGGTTATTACCTGCGCAGCGGCAAGGTGCAGAAGGTTTTCTTCGGCGCGGACCGCGTGGCGGCCAACGGCGATGTGGTCAACAAGATCGGCACCTACATGCTCAGCCTGGCCGCGAATGCCAACCGCGTGCCGGTGATCTGCGTGTTCCCGCTTTCCACCCTGGATCTCACTGAGTCCAATGGCGACAATATATTAATTGAAGAACGCTTGCAGGAAGAGGTGCTGGGCATCACGTACCAGGGTCAGGCTGTCACACCGGCAGCAGCACAGGCACTTAACCCAGCCTTTGATATCACACCGCACGAATTGATCTCCGCATGGGTCACCGAACGGGGCATCATTTACCCGCCATTTGACCGGAATCTGGCGCAGGTCGGATATAATACAAGATTGGATAGATAATATGTCAATTTTCATTACCGGTTCCGTTGCTTTTGATTACCTGATGACCTTCCCGGGTTATTTCCGTCAGCAGATCCTGCCGGACAAACTGGACAAGATTAGCCTTTCCTTCCTGGTGGACAGCATGACCCGCCAGCGCGGGGGCTGCGCGCCGAATATTGCCTACTCACTGGCCCTGCTGGGTGAACGGCCAAAGGTATTTGCGACCACCGGGCAGGATTTTACAGAGTACCGCCAGTGGCTGGAATCCCATGCCATCGACACCCGCTACATCCGCGACATCCCGGAGAAATACACTGCCTCCTTTTTCGTCAACACCGACCTGGAAAACAACCAGATCGCCAGTTTCTACACCGGTGCGATGGCGGATGCCTCTCAACTTTCCCTGAAAGACACTCAACCCGGCGAAGCGGATTACGTGGTCATTTCGCCCAACGACCCGGCTGCCATGCGCAAGCTAACTGAAGAGTGCATTGAGTTGAAGATCCCATACCTGTTCGATCCTTCCCAACAGGTGGCGCGCAATCCGCACGAGGACCTCAAGCTGGGGGTCGAATCCGCACATGCGGTTTTCTGCAACGAATACGAGTTTGAGTTGCTCAAGAAACACACCGGGCTATCCGGCAGGCAGATCGACAAGTACGTCAGCCTGATGGTGGTTACCCGCGGCGAGAACGGCGCAACGGTTAAATCGGATGAGAAGGAATATCACATCCCCATCGTACCGGCGGACAGGATCGCTGACCCCACAGGCGTGGGCGATGCCTTCCGCGGCGGGTTCCTGCGCGGCTACCGCCTGGGCCTGGACCTGCAGACCTGCGGACAGATGGGTGCTCTCTCCGCGACCTACTGCCTGGAACAAAAAGGCACCACGAACCACACTTACAAACCTGAAGAATACATCGCGCGTTACCGTCAGCATTTCGATGACCAGGGCGCGCTGGATGTTCTGATCAACTAATTCCCGGAGGAATGAATGGCAAATTATGACGTAAAGGATATCAAACTGGCGGACGGCGGGCGGCTCAAGATCGAATGGGCAGAACGCGAAATGCCTGTACTACGCCAGATCAAGGAGCGCTTCAGCAAGGAGCAGCCGCTCAAGGGCATGCGCATTTCTGCCTGTCTGCACGTGACCACTGAGACAGCTAACCTGATGAAGACCCTGCAAGCTGGCGGCGCGGATGTGGTGCTGACCGCGTCCAACCCTCTTTCGACCCAGGATGAGGTGGCGGCCTCTCTCGTATCACACGAGGAGATTCCCGTTTACGCTGTTAAGGGTGAGAACAACACCACTTACTATAAGCACATCCAGGCAGCCCTGGACCACAAGCCGCATTTCACCATGGATGATGGGGCAGACCTGGTGAACGTGCTGCATACCAAGCGGCGCGAGTTGCTGCCGGGCGTGATCGCCGGCACCGAAGAGACCACCACAGGGGTCATCCGCCTGCATGCCATGGCGGCTGATAAAGCCCTGGGATATCCCATCATCGCCATCAACGATGCCCTCACCAAGCACTTCTTTGACAACCGTTACGGCACCGGGCAATCCACCATTGATGGTATCGTGCGCGCCACCAACGTGCTGTTGGCTGGCAAGAGCTTCGTGGTGGCCGGTTACGGCTGGTGCGGACGCGGACTGGCTTCGCGCGCGCGCGGCATGGGCGCGGACGTGATCGTCACCGAGGTCAACCCATTGAAAGCGCTCGAAGCGGTCATGGACGGCTTCCGCGTGATGCCCATGGGTGAAGCAGCCAAAGTAGGCGACATCTTCGTGACCCTGACCGGTGACATCAACGTCATCGACGCACATCACTTTGAGTTTATGAAAGATGGCGCTATCGTAGCCAACTCCGGGCATTTCAATGTCGAAATCAACATCCCGGCACTGGAACAGCAAAGCAAGTCCAAGCGTCTGGTGCGCCCGTTCGTGGAAGAGTACATCACAAAGGATGATCGGCGCATATTTATCCTGGGCGAGGGCCGGTTGATCAACCTGGCTTCCGCCGAGGGGCACCCGGCTTCGGTAATGGACATGTCCTTCGCCAACCAGGCTTTGTCGCTGGAGTACCTGGTGAAGAACGCGGCTAAGATGGAAAAGATGGTCTACTCGGTTCCTGAAGAAATCGACCAACGTATTGCACAGTTGAAATTGGCCGCCATGGGCGTCAATATTGACACCCTCACGGCGGAGCAGGTGCGCTACCTGGCCTCCTGGGAAGAAGGCACATAGAAAGAACGCAGGAAAATCCTGGGCTGTCCAATTGGGCAGCCCTTTTATTTAACCCTCTCTCCCGACCTCTCTCCCATGGCTGGGAGAGAGGTGTCTGCACAACGTTGTCGCTGAATGGATTCTAAAGTTAGTATAACAAGAACTCGCTGACACCCATGAGTAGCTGGAGAGAGGAGTAAACCCATAATTTCGCTGGGATTCCTATTTATTTCGGAGAATGTTGCGATCGGTATCTATTTTCGGTCGGGTAGGGGCAATTCATGAATTGCCCCTACCGTATCTGTTCTTACTCTGCAATGATGACCATGTTGCCCAAAACCGCCCAAGAATCCAGGAATTGC
>DAONEZ010000217.1:0-3609 GCA_035403345.1 Anaerolineaceae bacterium | reverse complement strand
GAAGAAATTCCCCTTCTTGATGCCCTTACGGACCAGCCCTTCACGGATCAATTTTTTCCAGGAGAAGATCACCAGGAATAACGCCCCCAGCATGGCGATGGTGGAACCACCGTAAATAATGAAATGCGCGATCTCCTCAAACGAAACCACCAGCCAGGTGCCCATTGATAGGACGATAGAGCCGAAGATGAACATTGGCATGGCGATCTTGTGCAGTCTGCCCTGGAAGTCCATCCAGCGGCCGATGATCAGGGCGCAGGCGATGGCGATCAGTGCCAGCATGATATGTAAATGACCGATCACCGAAAGGTCGAGGGCAGTTTTAACTGGTTCACGCACGACGTTTTCAGCCAGAAAAGTTTCAAAGCCGTTACCGAAATACGAACCGGGAATAGCGCCAAAGATAGAGGAGATCAACGTGGTGACCGCCATCGCGAAGAAGGCGATCCGTTCCAGGTCGTAACCTTTTTTCGTGTGGGCATAACGGGGGTCAGTGCGGCGGTATTTCTCCTGCCAGGGCCACAAAGCTACCAGGAGCATACAGCCGGAGAAAAATATCAGGCTTAGGCCGGCAATATAGATGCCATGGAACGGCCAGGCATGACCCCAGTATGCAAAGGGCAGTCCGCCGAAGACCACCGCCAGGTAGCCTACCGTGATCGTGCCGTTGATGGTCAGCCGCTGGCGGTCATCCATCTTCAGCAGGTCGGTGATCATGTACACCTCGATGGCAACCACGATCATCGCCAGCGTGTGATACAGGATGATCAACCTGCCTTCGCGCTCCGCCGGAAGGAGGGTCATCTTCAAGGCGCGCACGATCACGTCCTTGATACCCCACTCAGACATCGGCCCGGAGAGCATGCCGAATAAGGCGGAGATTAGAGCCGCAAAGGCAATCCCCGTCAGGATTAGGCCTTTTGTTGATCCAAAAAGGAACTTAAGACGTTTTGATAACCATTGCATATGTATTCTCCTACACGGATTGCTATTGTCCAAGAATAACAAATGCTAATTAAAAAGTCATTGACTTAAGTCAATTTGGAGCAGACATTTTTTGAATTAGAGGTCGATCTGGGCTAATGTGAGCAAGCGCTCAAAATCCAGGATTGTGATCCTGGCGCGCGTGGAGGCGATGATGGCTTCAACTTTCAGGAACTTCAATGTCCGGCTGACGGCTTCCGGAGTGGTAACGACGCGAGCTGCCATCAGCCGGTTGGGGAACCTGGTACGGTCAATGACTCGTGTTCCCTGGTCGCTGAGTTCAATCAGGTGTTTGGCAAGCCGCGCCTGTACCGATCTGAAGGACAGGTCATCAAAATGTGCGATCAAGAGGCGGTTCCGCCGAGCCAGGATGTTCAATAAGCTGAAACCGATCTGTGGAAATTGTTTCATAAGATCATGGAATTTTTGGTGATGGACGCGCCAGGTGGTCACTTCCGTGTTGGCCAAGCAGGTTACCGGGTTCGCGCCGCCATCCAGCGCTGCAACTTCGTTAAACATGATGACAGGCGAGAGCGCATTCAGGATGCTCACCTGTCCTTCAGGTCCGGACTTCAACAGGTGGACCTCACCCTGGATCAGGACGAACATCCCAGCACAGGGTTCGTCCTCGCGAAAGATCGCTTCGTCCTTATGGAAGCGCAGCACGTCTCCGGCTTTGATGATGGTTACGATATCATCATAAGCAAGGTCTTCGAATTGTTTGACCTTGTGAAGATTTTCAGACAAGTGGGGAATCATTTCCATAATTGCATTATATGGAGAGGGGAGCGGTTTGTCAAAACTATGGTTTAATCATCGCATGACAAACTCCCGATATGAATCCTTCCTGCAAGCATATCCTGCTTATCCTTCTACATACAAGATTGATGAACTACGCGGCAAAGATTTCCAACGCCTGGAGCGGCAACAGCATGTTTACCTGGACTACACAGGGGGAGGGTTGTACGCTGACTCGCAGGTACGACAGCATCAACGGGCACTCCTGGATGGTGTGTTTGGTAACCCGCACTCATCCAATCCCAGTTCGCGTGCATCCACCGAGCGCATTGAACAGACCCGCAGCCGCATCCTGCAGTTCTTCAACGCTTCACCTGAGGAGTATTTGGTCATCTTTTCCTCCAATGCCAGCGGCGCGCTGAAGCTGGTGGGAGAATCCTACCCGTTCAGCACTGGCAGTACATACCTGCTCACCTTTGACAATCACAACTCGGTCAATGGCATCCGCGAATATGCGCTGGCCAAAGGCGCAACTGTGCAATACATCCCTCTTTTACCTCCGCGCATGCGCGTGGAGGAAGTAAAGCTGCTGGAATTCCTGGAACAATCCCGGGCGGGTTGTAATAACCTGTTCGCCTTTCCGGCGCAATCCAATTTTTCCTCGGTGCAGCATCCCCTGGAGTGGATCGAGTTGGCGCACGCGCGCGGTTGGGATGTGCTGCTGGATGCAGCCGCATTTGCACCCACGAACCGCCTGGATCTTTCATTATACAAGCCGGATTTTGTTCCCATCTCCTTCTACAAAATGTTCGGTTATCCCACCGGTGTGGGTGCATTATTGGCCAGGCGGTCAGTGCTGACCAAATTACGCCGCCCGTGGTTTGCCGGCGGAACGATCACCGTAGCTTCAGTAACGGAGAAAAAACACTACCTGGCGGATGCACCGGCGGCTTTTGAGGATGGCACGCTGGATTACTTGAACATCCCGGCGGTCAGCACTGGCCTTAATTATCTTGATGCCATTGGAATGGATCTCATTCACACGCGCGTGATATGCCTGACGGGCTGGATGCTGCAAAACCTGCTCGAGCTCAAGCACAGGAATGGACTGCCCCTGGTCAAGATCTACGGACCGGTGGATACCCGCGCCAGGGGAGGTGCTGTAGCGCTGAACTTCGTGGACGCGCAGGGCAACGTGCTTGATCACCGCTGGATCGAGGAACGCGCCAGCCAATCCAACATCTCCATCCGCACCGGCTGCTTCTGCAACCCCGGGGCGGGTGAACTTGCGCTGGAAATCTCATCCTCTGAGCTGACTTCCTGTTTCACCCGACCTGACCATGCCCAGCGCCTAACCTATGATGAATTCCGGCTGTGTATCAACAACAAGGCTTCAGGAGCAGTCAGGATCTCGTTCGGACTAATGTCAAATTTTGAGGATGTTGAAAAGTTCCTCGTTTTCGCCTCCACACTGATGGACTGAGGTTTAGGAGCTTCATGAATACGATCTCAACTTTTTTCTACCGGGTGTCACGCGGGTGGGTAACCCTGCTGGCTATAATCATATTTCTGGTCTTCAGCGCGCTGGAACTGCCACGGCAGAATGCCCAGGCAGACCAATACTCGCAGGGGGTCGGCTCGCCGGATACTTCGCTCCTTTATTCCGGCGGGAAGTTATACTCAATGGCCAAGTGGTACGGAGCTGAAGGCCGGGAAGCTTACCTGCATGCACGCTGGACGTTTGATCTGGCATTTCCTTTTGTATACACATTCTTCCTGGTCACGGCAGTCAGTTGGGTGCTCAACCGGGCACTGCCTGAGCGTTCGCGCTTGCGTTTGCTCAACCTGCTGCCCCTGGCGGCATTGGTATTTGATTTTCTCGAAAAT
>DAONEZ010000216.1:0-3624 GCA_035403345.1 Anaerolineaceae bacterium | reverse complement strand
AGCACAAGGCTCACTCGCTTGTATTTTCACCCGGATTCGTTACAATAATGACATAATCGTCAATTGGAGTCCGTTTTTCCACCGAAAAGGAGAATGATCATGGCAACCCTGATTTGCAGCAAATGCGGCACCGAAAATCCGCCCGACAACCTGTTCTGTCAGAATTGTGGCACCACATTGAAAGGCGTTCAACCCGAAGGTGGCGACCGCACAGTGATGGCCTCGCGCCCCAAGCCGCCAGAAATTCCACCCGTGGAAGCAGTAGTAGAGACCCCGCCGCCCGCGCCAGAGGTACCGGTTGTCGAATCCGCCGTTCCCCCCTCCACCCTGCCGCCGGTCGTCCCGGTTGTGCCCCCGCCTCCGCCCACGCCGCGCGCTCCGCAGGTCTTCGGTACACCCATCCACAAGCTAGGCGCGCGCATGGATGACTGGTCCGAGATTGTGGAAGAGGCGGGCGAACAAGCCGATGAGGTCGCTGAGGCCTTCGTTGAGGAGATCAAGGCTGCCGAGATCCCCGGGGTAAATGTGACCCCCGCCACACTCACCAGCGGTGCCAGCGAAGCGCGCAAGTATTACCTGGTGCACAACGGTAAGGGGGCTACGGTCGCAGTGCGCTTCGCAGCCGCGGGCAAGGACCTGTATTACTCCTGGGACCTGTTCACCCGGCGCAGCATCAACTGGCTGGTGATTGGCATCACGCTGGGGGTTGTATTCCTCATCTCGCTCATACCCACCATCCTCACCTGGATCAGCGGCAGTTTCTTCTATGGGCTGTATTCACTATTCAGCTCCTTCCTCGGCTTGTTACTGGTACCCGGGCTGGGCTGCTGCTGGCGGGTAAGTTGTTCAAGGATGACATCTGGGGATTCTACCTGAGCGACCTGGATGATTTTGCCCTCGACGAAGCCAACCTGCTGGGGTCGGTCGTGGATGACTGTGTCAGCAAGGCCATCGAGAAGGTGCTGGAAGTGTAAGGACTGGCACAATAACCCCTCACCCTTAGTCCCTCTCCCGCAAGCGGGAGAGGGAAATTTCATATTATATGGTAGCCATGAACCAAAAACACTCTTCTACCTGAGATATCTCAAGCTGTTTTGATTTGTATTTGGAGATATTTCCTGGGTTCACCCTCACCCTTTGTCCCTCTCCCGCAAATTGCGTCAGTATGGCAATCGAGTCGGTGCTGGAAGAGTAAGTTACAGAAGAAAATTTACCCTCACCCTTAGTCCCTCTCCCGCAAGCGGGAGAGGGAAATTAATACGATTTGAGGTCTTGCCCCTCTCCCAAAATGGGAGAGGGGTTGGGGTGAGGGCTTATTGGACAATTCTATTTGGCTTTTATAATGCCCTGTCCAGTTTTTTTAGGGTTTGGGGTGAGGGCTGCCTGAAATACTTTTAATATAAATACCCCTCTCCGAATTTTAGGAGAGGGGGAGTTATTTATTTCTAGAATTAATTACAGCGGCGGCAGGATATCCAGCAGCTCCGTCAGCGTTGTGATCGTCCAATCCGGCTGCTTATGCTCTGCAACGATGTGGGGATGCTTAACCCGGCGGGTGAGCCAGGCGGCGCGCAGGCCGGCGTTTTGCGCCCCGTGGATATCCGCAGTGAGCGTGTCGCCCACCATCACGCACTCCTCCGACAGGCTGCCCATGCGGCTCAGCGCGAGGTCATAGATCCTCCGGTCGGGTTTGCGGATCTTTTCTTCGGCAGAGATGACGATGACCTTGAAGAACTCCCGCAGCCCGCTCTTATCGATCAGGCGGTTGGAGTTGCCGGCGTTGGAGGCATTGGTGATCAGTCCCATGCGGTAACCGCGCTGCTGCAGGGCGGTCAGCGTGGACAGGGCATCCTCCTCCACCTGCCAGGAGACCTCGGTCTGGCGGTACATGGCTTCGATCGCGCCTGCGATTACCTCAGCGGGCAAGTCCGGGCAGCCGAACTCATCCAGCACCTTGCGCAGGTATTTCTCAACGGGCTTTTCAATGAGGTCGATCTCGCGTGTGCGGTAGTACTCTGAGATCACTTCCGTAAAGCGCGCCGCGAACCTGGCCGGGTCGAACCCGCATCCGGAGGCATGCAGCGATTCCGCCATGGCACGATAGGAATCGAGCAGCGCCTGGCTGAAGTCACCTTCAAAATTGATTAATGTAAGTCCGAGGTCGAAGAAGACCGTGTTCGTTTGCCTGGATGCCGGCAATACCATAAAGTGTCCCCTGGTAAAAAGTAGATGAATAATTACATGCTATACAACACGCTGAGAGGCTAATAGTAACGTTCGGGCTCATACAAATTCATGAGCGGTTCTTCGTGCAGGTAACGTGAAAGGTTATTAGCGAACATCTCACCAGCCCGTTCCTTGTAGCGCGGGCTGAAGCCCGAAACGTGCGGGGTGAGGATGAGGTTGGGCGCCGTCCAGAAGGGATGACTGGGAGGAAGCGGCTCCTGGCGGAACACATCCACCGCCGCACCAGCCAAGCGCTTTTCATTGAGCGCTTGGATGAGTGCTTCTTCGTCAACCACTCCGCCGCGCGAGACATGCACCAGGAAAGCCCCCGGTTTCATGGCGTTGAACTCCTCCTCGCCAATCAGGCCGCGCGTGGCAGGCGTGAGCGGCAGGGAGACCACCACGAAGTCACAATCCTTTAGCATGGATTTGAGTGCCTCGATGGGGTAGAGACGATGAAAGTAATTGCCGTCCGGATCGCCGTGCCCGTCGATGGTGTAGCCCTCATCAGCCGGATGCATGGCGTCCCGCTTGGCCGCCAGCACCTTCACGTTGAAGGGCTGCAGCAGGCGTGCCACTTCGCGTCCGATGCTGCCATAGCCGACCAATCCAACGGTGGAGCCGAATAACTCCACGGGGGTGAAACGTTCCCAGCGGTCAGCCGGCCAGTCGCGTTTGCCCTGGTTTAGTGCTAGTTCAGGCAAGCGATGACCCAGGCCGAGAAGCATCATCAGGATGTACTCGCCCTCCTGGATGGCGGAGGCGCCGCTCATGGAGGTGACGCGCAGGTCTTTCTTTTGCAGCAAGTCCGAACCCTGAATGAAATCAACGCCGGCATAATGGAATTGCAGCCACTTGAGATTGGGCACCAGCTCATGCGGCGGCATGAGGATATCCGTGTACAGCACCTCGGTCTGCTTCCACACCTCGGCTGGGATGTCTTCCACCTTGCGCGCCGGGTGCAGTGTGAGATGCACGCGAGGTGTCAGTCCGCGCAGTTTCTGCATCACCGTTTCCGGGAAGGGGATGGTGGTGAGCACCTCGATCTTACGCGTGGTTGCCATTGATCTGCCTAGCCGCCCTTCAGGTAGATGCCCTGCGGGTCAAGTTCCTCGCGCAGGATTCGCAATTCTTCCGCGGTCACGGGTTCAGTGGTACGTACGTGCTCTACCGATCGAACTGCCCAGCCGGTATTTTCCTTCACCTGCTCAAAGGTACAGCCGGAGTGCAGTGCAGTTAACACCAGTTCGCCGCTTTCGTCCGGCTCCAGGATGCCCAGGTTGGTGATGATCATCAGCGGTCCCCCGCCGCGCACGCCCGTGGCTTCGCGTTCCGCCCGTCCACCCAGGAAGCCGGCCGAGGTGCGAAAGTCCACTTTCTCGGGGAAGCGGCGCTTCT
>DAONEZ010000215.1:0-3656 GCA_035403345.1 Anaerolineaceae bacterium | reverse complement strand
CCCAAATATAGCAATCGGACGGCATAAACCACCATATATGCCGTCCGACTACCTTGAAACCCCTATATATAGGCGCCCCCGGCGCGGCTCGAACGCGCAACCTACTGATTCGAAGTCAGGCACTCTGTCCAATTGAGCTACGGGGGCGTGCGCTCAAATTATACTCCAATCCACCTATGGCGTGGCTGCAACAGATCCGAAAAAGCCCTATTTCCAGTTAGCCAGGTTGATCAGCAATTGCTCATGTAAGGGTCCTTCTTCGGTGTCGCCAAGGACCGTCATATCTGACAGTATTAGAACCTGGCCTTTTCCAACTTCAAGCAGCGCCATGTAATCCGCGCCATCCATCCCGGCCAGTACCTTTCCATTCGCGGTCTCGAACTCTACGGCAGTTTCCGGAGTAACAATCATCGCTGATACGCCGCTCATTATTCCCCGGTCTTCGGCATTAATTGTTTGTGCCCTGGCCCCGATTCGCGTAAAATGCACCCCCCACTGTTCAGTCAAGAGGTTCAAGTCAGACCAGTCCTCGTTAAGATCCATGACGCGATTGACCAGTTTCAGCCTGGCGCCGCAATTCACCACCAATAATTTACCGCCGTTCCTCACATAAGCGTCAATTATTGCAGCTTCTTCCCGAGTCCATCCCGTGTCGTAACCAGAGGTTTGATCATCCATTATCGGAAAATCATAGACGGGCAGTGCCACGACCAATTCAGCACTCGCGATGGAGTCACTGGAAAGGGCAGCACCATAAGGTATTACTGAAATTTCGTATCCAGCAACTTCCAACGCTTGCGAAAAAGCGACAAAACCGGCCGGTGTCATCTGCGGGGCTTCGGTATGATTTGCCAGGAAGACGACCTTTTTCTCAGGTGAAACGTTATTGAAATCTGCACTCGGATAGGGTACAAGCGCAGCGGCTAATCCAAGCCGGGCCATATTCAGGAAGGTTTCTTCCATTTCCCGGACTCGTGTCAGTGTGTCATACGGGTCATGCAAGTGACCCGCCGCCCACACTCCGCCAGGGTGATCATTCATCTGGCTGCTCTCATTGATAATATTCATATTAGGAACCCGGAACGCGGTGAAACTGCCATTGTCCGAAGCAAAAGGTTGATAAGTAATCTCCACCGGGATATCATGGTCTTTGCTCTTACTTAACATGTACTTGACCAATGGGTCAGAATACAGGTTATTCGGCGTGTGACTGACCATCAAAGTTACTTTCGAGGGCAGCCCATCCAGCGGACGCGTCAGGCAATCGAGTTGGACCACAGCCTGTAACCTGGAAATCAGTTCAGAGTGCGTGGTGGTGAAGTACGTCGATCCATAAATCCCAAGTTCTTCGCTCCCAAACCAGGCAAGGTACAAGTCAACATCTGGTTTAATGTGAGTTTCTTCCAGTATAGTTAGAATTTCCATCAGGATCGCGGAACCACTGCCATCATCCAGAGCGCCGGGCGAGTTCGCACTGTCGATGTGTGCCGAGACAAGTACCGCTTTATCAGTGTGTCTCCCCGGCACATGAACAATGAGGTTTCCCGAAGGCGCAGGATTGAGTACATCATTATCCCATTTCACCCGTGCGGCAGTGAAGCTGGTCATGTCCTCCCAGGAGTTGATTCCCAAGGGAGCCAGATTCTCCTTCTCAATAAAAAGTAAGGGAAAGTTCTTTTCGTAAGACGTTTTTTGAAAGACTCCGCCTCCATCACCAATGGTTGTGGCAGGAGCAGCCTGGGGATCATTACTGAAGGTTGATACCAATACTACTGCCGCGGGATTCAATCCAGTCAGGATTTTGACATTCTCCGCTGACTGATAATTGACCGTGTTGACAAGGCTGTAATCTACGAACAGGATCCTGCCTGTCTGGAGACTCCCACTCAACGCATCGAGCATGTTCTTATCTGCGATGAGGGTTAAGTGACCCTGGACGATCACCGGATTCTCCTCGAGGTCACCTGGAACTGCATCGGAATCCATTTGCAAGGTCAACGCAAGATCATCACGGTTACCACGGATGGCATCTGCCGGGATCTCCGTTTCCAGACCATCTTTTGGTAAAAAGAGGCTGGAGGCGTGATCTTCGGTCCCGGTGAAAACATTGAAACTTTCACTTTCCACTGTCAGCCCGGATGATTTGAGCCAGGAAAAATTCTCTAATCGAGATTGCAAATAATCGAGAGCTTCTGCTTCCCCGCTCGTGGCGGAGCCGCGCCAACCTGAATGAGGTTGAAAATTGGTCAAGTCATCCACCGTGGCAAACAAGCGCTCGCTTGAAAGGGCAGCTAGTGCAATTGGAAGCATGTCCTCAACGGCAGCCACTTCTGTTGCGCTGATTGTTGCGGTCGGGTCTGAATTTGTGCCAGGTTTTAGGCGGCCAATCGGTTTTGGAAGAACGAGTATTAATACCAACACCAATACAAGAAAGACCGGGAGAATGATCTTCCAGGTTGATTTGGTCTTTGTTCTCATGGTTACCTCACTTTCCAGCGAGGGCTTTAATGAATCCTTTAGTGGTGACTGATGCTCCAGATAGCAAATTCTGTGCCCTGAACAGGGACGCGCTGGCACGCACCAGAAGCCAGGCTGTGACTGCCAACATTAACACTCCCAGCGCTGGCTGCCAGAAAGGTACATTTGTGGCTGACAGCCTGGTCATCATGCTTACCGGCGACGTAAACGGGAACAGGCTCAACACCATCGCCAGCGGGCTGTTGGGGGTCTGTATCAACGTGCTGATGAACATCAGCGGGATGATCATGGGCAGGATCACCACGGTCGTCAATTGAGACCCTTCCTTCAGGTTTGGCACCAGCGCGCCAATTCCAGCCATCAGGCTGGCATACACTGCATAACCCAGCAGGAAGAACAGCACTCCCCACAACAGAATCGATGCCGGTAGTTGGAATACGCTGCTGAGCGCAAAGGCTTTCCCTGAAAATCTCAACATGAGAATGCCTGCGCCTAACCAAACCATGGTCTGGATCAATCCGGTGATGCCCAGGGCGATGATCTTACCGGTCAGCAACTCCACCGGTTTGACCGAGGTCATCAGGATCTCCAAAACGCGGTTTTGCTTTTCATTGCTGATGCTGCTCAACAACAATGAGGAGGAGGTTAAGATTGTGATATAAAACAGGAAGGTAATTGCGTAGGGCAGGAAGAATGAGAGCATGTTCGAAGAATCGCGTTGGATGCTATTCGACAGGTCCACTTCCTTAACGTTCACCGGGTTTTGAATACGATAGGACAACCGCGTGTCGCCTTGCACCAGGTTGTACGTCACCAGGGCATTGATCGCGCTGGACTGTGTAAAGCCGCCCAGGGGATTGAAGTCCGGACGAACATATATGATGTCACCTTTTGCGAGAAAATCAGCCGGCAGGAGGTAGTAGGACCCAATTTCGCCGTTGGTCACTGCCTGCCTGGCGGCGTCCTCAGTGTCATATTCTATGAACGCGTCTTCAAATTCCGGCGGGACCACTTTGATCAAGCCGGATTGGTCCACAAATCCCTCAGCTTTGACGTCCTTTCCGGGCACGAAGAGGTTATTGAGCGCCTGTCCGGCATTCACACCGCTGGATTTCTGCAATCCAGAGACAATAAAGAGCACCAGGAATGAAGTTAATGGAAGGAGTATCAACATTATC
>DAONEZ010000214.1:0-3660 GCA_035403345.1 Anaerolineaceae bacterium | reverse complement strand
CGGGTCCTCCAGGGTGTAATCCATGCTGAAGAAAGCACCGTTCAACCCGACGGTGACGGTTTCATTCCCGTCAATATGCATGCTTAATCCAGAACCGGGATCCTGCCAGTTTCCTTCCAGCGAGGGAGACCCCGAACAGGCGCTCAGCACCAGAGCCGGCACAAGCAACACCAGCAGCAACTTCATCATTAGGCGGAGTCGGTTTATCATGGCCATCTCGAGACAATTTTACCCTCGCTGGTCACCAACCGGCAGGCAGTTTTTGCAAATGTGACTTCTTTCACATCAAGAAATCCGGCTCAACAGGTAAACTTAATAAGATTAAGCGTCTCTACCTTATCCGTGCCAGGAGTACCCCATGAAAAAAGTCGCTATTGTCACCGATTCCACCGCTTACCTTCCGCAATCCTATGTCGATGAGTACGGTATCAGCGTAGTGCCGCTTTCATTTACATGGGATGGCGTTAATTACCGCGACGGCATAGATATGTCGCCGGACGAGTTCTACACTCGTCTTTCCACCAGCCACACCCTGCCGGTCACCAGCCAACCCTCAGTGGGTGATTTTTCGACCGTTTTTCAAAAGCTGCTGGATGAGGATTTCGCCATCCTCACCCTGCCCATCAGTTCGGGCATCTCCGGTACGATCAACTCCGCGCTACAGGCCAAAGACCTCTTTAAGGATGCCCCCATCGAGATCATCGACACCAAACTGGTCTCCATGCCGCTGGCCTTCCAGGTGCTCACGGCAGCCCGCGCCGCCCGCGAAGGCGCTTCGCTCGAAGACTGTAAGCAGCTTGCCCTCGCGGCTTACCCACACATTGGGGTGTATTTCGTGGTCGATGACCTCAAGTACCTGCACGCCGGCGGTCGCATTGGCGGCGGCAAGCGCTTTTTGGGCACCGCGCTGCGCATCAAGCCCATCCTTGAGATCCGCGACGGCAAGATCGAAGCTGTGAAAAGCGCCATCACCATGCAAAAGGGCATCGATGCCATGATCGAGCTGGTTAAGGCCAATATCGCTGATCAGAAACCCGTGCGCATTTCCGTGTTCCACGCCCTGGCGGAAGAAAAAGCCAAAGCCCTGCTTGACCGCCTCGTACAGCAATTTTCACCTGTCGAGGCCATCCTCAGCTACGTCAGCCCGGTCATCGGCACCCACGTGGGCCCCGGCACCCTTTCCATCGCCTACATGGCAGGCATGTAACCTGCTCCCTTTCCCTCATCGTCCCGGCCAACCGCCGGGACTTTTTTGTCGTGGCGTATAATATCTTTAGTCATCAACCTTAATCGAGGAGCATTGCATGCCCGAAGCCACTTACCTTTTCCCGCGCGGTTTCCTGTGGGGAACCGCCACCGCCGCCCACCAGGTGGAAGGCGGGAACACCAACAACAACTGGTCGTGCTGGGAGGAAACCCCCGGCAAGATCATCCACGGGCAGCGCTCCGGCGAGGCTTGCGGCTGGTGGAGCGGGCGCTGGCAGGAGGACTTCCAGCGCGCCAAAGACAGCGGTCAGAACGCGCACCGGCTTTCCATCGAGTGGAGCCGCATCCAGCCCACGGCGGACACCTGGGACGACGCCGCCCTCGACAAGTACGCGGACATGCTGCGCTGGCTGGTGAATCACGATATGACGCCCATGGTCACCCTGCATCACTTCACCGACCCGCTCTGGCTCGCCGACCGCGGCGGCTGGGAAAACCCCGAAACCCCCGCCCTGTTCGCTGCCTTTGTGCGCCATGTGCTGCCGGCCCTCAAGGACTACACCAACCTGTGGGTCACCCTCAACGAGCCCAACGTGTACGTGATGAATGGCTGGGTCTCGGGCGAATTTCCGCCGGGAAAGCAAAACCTGGGGCTTGCCATCAACGTGATGACCAACCTCATCCGCGGTCATGTCGCCGCCTACAAGGTCATCCACGAGCTGCAGCCCGAAGCCCAGGTGGGCATTGCCACCAACTACCGCAGCCTGGCGCCCGCGCACCCGTGGTCGCTACTGGATAAACTGCCCGTGCGCCTCTCCGACCAGGTCTTCAACCGCGCCTTCAATGACGCATTGAAGACCAGCAAACTCAACCTGGTGTTCAAGAAGGTGAATATTCCCGAAGCCGCCGGCACCCAGGACTTTATCGGGCTGAACTACTACACCCGCGACATGGTAGCCTTTGACCTGTTCAAGCCGGGGCAAATGTTCGGTCGGCGGTTCTATCCGAAGGACGCCCAGCTCAGCTCCACCGGTTTCATCGCCAACGTCCCGCGCGGCATGTGGGACGGGCTAAAGTGGGCGCACTCTTATCACCTTCCCATCATCATCACCGAGAATGGCGTCGAGGATAATGACGACACCCTGCGCCCTCGCTATACCCTCGAGCACATCCACCAGGTGTGGCGCGCGACCAACTTCAACTGGCGCGTCAAGGGTTACTTCCACTGGTCGCTGGTGGATAACTTCGAGTGGGAGCGCGGATGGACACAGCGTTTTGGCCTGTGGGGGCTGGACGTGGAGACCGGTGCGCGCATCCGCCGCAAGAGCGTGGACGTGTATGAGTCCATCTGCAAAGAGAACGGCATCTCCAGCAAAATGGTGGCGGAGTATGCCCCCGAGTGTTTCGACGAGTTGTTCCCCAATACGTAAGACAATCCAAATAGGAGGAAATATGGCAACCTGGAAGTTTCTAAGTTCTGAATGGATCGCAGAGGTGCAGCGCGTAGTGCGCAGCACGATCAAACCCGCGGACATCAATTACGCCACCACGTCCGTGCTCACCCTGTTCGAGAAGTGCCCCCCCGGCGGGGTGGAGAAGGCGCTGCTGACAAAGATCGACAAGGGTGTCTTCACCGATATCCTGCTCCAGACGCAGCCCTACCCCAAAACCGAGTTCATCATCTCCGGCGAGTACGCCACCTTCCTAAAAGTGTTTAAGGGGCAGATCGAGCCCACGGCAGCCTTGATGGGCGGCGACTTGCGACTGAAGGGCAACGCACTCAAAGCCATGGGTATGATCAACGTGTTTGCCCCGTTCTTCACCGCCCTGGGCCGCATCCCTGCGGAATTTGAATAACCCCGATATCTCGCTAAGAGCCTAGTTCTTTTCTCGCAAAGGCGCAAAGAAGTTACAAGAACGCAAAGAAAACCTATATGAAATAACCGTGTAGGGGCAGGTTTTGAACCTACCCTTAATTCTACACATTGTCGTCGCACCTTGTCTGACTCGATTGCTGATTTTTGTTAAGAAAGACCTGTTTTTGTGTTTTTCGTATTATTTCGTTGTTTTCGTGTTCCTGTTCTTCCTGATCACTAATCACTACTCACCATTCACCAATCACTATTCTCTGCTCTCCATTTTCCATTTTTCACTATAATTAATTCATCCAACCACCAAAGGAGATTGCCATGCCCATCAAGTACCTCAGTCCCGAGTGGACCGCGGAAGCGGAAAACCGCCTGCGCAGCCAACTCACCCCCGAAATGATGAAGAACCTCACCTCCTCCATGATCACCCTCTACAACAATTGCCCGGATGGCAAGGACCGCGCCCTGTATTACAAGCTCGATAACGGCACCTTCACCGAGATCTCCGTGCGCGAAGCCCCCTTCCCTGAGGCGGAGTTCGTCATCAGCGGCGACTATGAGACCTTTGCGAAGATCTCGCGCGCCG
>DAONEZ010000213.1:0-3668 GCA_035403345.1 Anaerolineaceae bacterium | reverse complement strand
CCAAGGACTGAGCGCGCGTGGCGCACAGCCTCCACCACATCCCCGGTGCCCGCCTCACCCTTGGTGCGGATCATGGCAGCGCCTTCACCTATGCGCCGCAGGGCTTCACCCAGGTTGCGGCAGCCGCAAACAAAGGGCACCTTGAAATCGTGCTTGTAAATGTGGTGTGCTTCATCAGCAGGGGTAAGTACTTCGGATTCGTCAATGTAATCCACGCCAATGGATTCCAGGATCTGGGCTTCCACGAAGTGACCAATACGGCATTTGGCCATCACCGGGATGGTCACGGCATCCATGATCTTCAGGATCATGTCCGGGTCGCTCATGCGTGCCACGCCGCCCTCGGCGCGGATATCCGCCGGGACGCGCTCCAGCGCCATCACTGCGCAAGCGCCGGCGTCTTCGGCGATCTTTGCGTGCTCGGCGTTGACCACGTCCATGATCACGCCGCCTTTGAGCATTTGGGCAAGTCCCTTCTTGACTTCAAACGAACCAGTTTTTTCTTCCATTATTAACACTCCTCAACTCGCATCGCGAGACACTTTATTTCCTTAAAGTGATTTTACCACGCCCGGCAGGGCGCGACAACGCGGAGGAAACCAGGGCAAAGATGTGCGCGAGATAATATAACGAGTGAACAAGCGTTCACTCGTTAAAGGAAACAATACAATTCCCTGGTCAACCAGGGTGGTGTCGCGGTTCAGTAACTAGCTGATCTTCTCAAACCGGCTGCCCAGCGCTCCGCATACCGGGCATTTCTCGGGGGCGGTGCGTCCCTGGGTGTAGCCGCACACCGGGCAGATGAAGTAATCGTAGACTTCACCCGGCTTGCCGAGGGTTTCCAGGGCATCCTTGTAGAGCAGTTCGTGCACCTTCTCGGCTTCGTTGGCCCAGTGGAAGCTGCGGGAGGCTTTGGTCTCGCCTTCTTCATTTGCGTCTTTAATGAAGGCGGGGTACATTTCGGTGTTCTCGTAATGCTCACCCGCCATGGCGGCTTTGAGGTTTTCCTCCGTGCCACCCATTTCACCGGCGATGCGGAAGTGATTGAGCGCGTGAATGGTTTCGGCATGTGCCACTGCGCGGAACAGGCGGGCTACCTGGGCGTGCCCCTCTTCCTCAGCTTTCTGTGCGTAGGCAAGGTACTTACGGTTGGCCTGGCTCTCGCCAGCAAACGCTGCCATCAGGTCATCAAATGTCTTTCCCATGAGATCTCTCCTTGTTTTTATTGATGGGATTACTAGATTATTTTAATCCAAAACCTAAAACCCTGATTAGCAATTTCGCGGGTTCTTGATTTTGTTGAGGTCACGTATTGACCAGATTCCCTCTTGACAGGAAAACAAACAATGATACAATAATACAATGATACAAATGAAGGAGGTACGAATGTGAACAGCATGCAGTTCAGCCTGGATTTTCGTTCGGAAGTGTCGGCTGCCGCGCAGATCATTGAGCAAGTAAGGCAAAGGATCGCGAATGGCGAGTTGCAGCCCGGCGACCAGCTCCCCACCGTAAGGCAACTGGCATCCGACCTGCGCGTCAACTTCAATACCATCGCGCGCGCCTACCGCATGTTGGACGAAGCCGGGTTGATCTCCACTCAGCGCGGGCGTGGCACTTACGTCCTGTCCGTTGACGAAGAGAGCCAATCCCGGGCGCGCAAGACCATCACGCTGGAAACGCAGGTCGAACAACTATTATCCGCGCTGCTCAAACAGGGTTACGCTCCGGGCGAGATCGCCGAATGTCTCACGGACTCCCTGCAAGCGCTGCGCGAAGGTTCCTTGAATGACTATTAAGAATAATTATGGAGAAAAGAATGTCAGCAAAGACTGTTGCAACAAACGATTCGCAAAGCAATATCCCCCCTTTCGGCAATCCCCGTGCCGACCTATGGAACAGTAAAAAGAACGCCGATGCCCATATCAGCGGGATATCCATGCTGATCTTCCTGGTGCTCATGACCGTGGCCGTAGGCGCAGCCGTCGTCATGGATACGCGCGGCATTCCGGATGGAACCATCTTCCTGGTGGTCGTTCCCCTGATGCTGGTGGCTTTCTACCTGCTCTTTTCAATCCAGGTAGCGCGTCAATGGGAAAAAGCCGTTGTGCTGCGCCTGGGCAAGTTCCACAAACTGAAAGGCCCCGGTTTGTTCTGGGTCTTCGCCATCTTCGATTCCATCACCACCTGGATCGATCAGCGCGTCATGGTCACGCCATTCTCAGCGGAAAAGACCCTTACGCGCGATACCGTGCCAGTGAATGTGGACGCCGTGCTCTTCTGGGTGGTGTGGGACGCCGAAAAGGCTGCCATGGAAGTCGAAAACTATCGTAATGCCATCGCCTGGGCTTCGCAAACCGCGCTGCGCGAGATCATCGGTCAGATGACCCTGGCTGACATCCTGGTAGGGCGTGCCAAAATGGACGCTGACCTGCAGAAGATCATCGACGAGCGCACCACCCCCTGGGGTATCACCGTCCAATCGGTCGAGATCCGCGATGTGATCATCCCATCCGACCTGGAAGACGCCATGTCGCGCCAGGCACAGGCCGAACGTGAACGCCAGGCACGCGTCATCCTGGGCGAGTCTGAAATGCAGATCGCTTCCAGTTTTGCCGAGGCTTCCCAGGCGTATGTCGAGAACCCCACCGCCCTGCACCTGCGCGCGATGAATATGCTCTTCGAAGGACTCAAGGAAAAAGGCGCCCTGGTGATCGTGCCCTCCAGCGCAGTGGATACCATGAACCTGGGCGGGGTCGCCGGCATCACCTCGCTGGCCCAGCAAGTTCGTAAGGATCAGTAATTATTCATGACCCCGGGGAGCAGGTTGAGGGATCGCTCCCCGGGGAGCCATTCGAGAAATTTTTGGACCATTAATTGTTTCACATGAAACATGAGGAAATCATGACTGATGCCATTGTTGTTGACCATCTGACGCACCGTTTTGGCGAGCGCACCGCCATCGACGACCTGAGCTTTTCCGTCCGGCAGGGCGAGGTATTTGCCCTGTTGGGTCCGAACGGTGCGGGTAAAACTACCACCATCCGCGTGCTCAACGGGTTGTACACCCCCGCTGCAGGAGAAGTGCGTGTACTGAACCTGGATCCCGCCAGCCGAGGTGAACAAGTGCGCGCGCAAACCGGGGTGCTCACCGAGACCAATGCCCTCTACGAACGGCTCACGGCTGCCGAGAACCTGCTCTTTTTTGGCCGGCTGTACGGCGTGCCAGAATCGTTTCTGTTAAAAAGAACTTCCGAAATCCTGGAACAATTCGGGCTTTCGGAACGTGCAAACGATCGTGTGGCCACCTTCAGCAAGGGCATGAAGCAGCGCTTGTCGCTGGCGCGTGCCTTTCTGCACCAGCCGCGCGTGCTGTTCCTGGACGAACCCACTGCCAGCCTGGACCCGGAATCCACCGCCCAGGTGCATGAGATGGTGGAAGCCATCCAAAAACAGGATGGACACACGGTCTTCCTGTGCACGCATCACCTGGAGGAGGCCGAACGCCTGGCGGACCGCGTCGCCATCCTCAACAACGGACGTCTGCTGGCACTGGGCAGCCTGCAAGAGCTGAATCAGCGCTTTAACCCGGGCTTGTGGGTCGAAATTCGGCTGTTTTCACCCCTTGAGGGCACGATGCAGCCCGGGCAACCTGCTGGACTGCTGGA
>DAONEZ010000212.1:0-3715 GCA_035403345.1 Anaerolineaceae bacterium | reverse complement strand
CAGCAGGAAGATAATAAAGGCTGCGAACCACAACAGCAGCGGGCGGACCAATCTGCGCTTGAATGGATGCATAGGTGGGTAAGTTGGCTCTGTATCAGTGGGGGAATAATGCGTCATCCATTGCACAATCCGGCCGCAGACTGCGCAGATATAGGCATCCTCTGCAAGTTCCTGGTGACAATACTGACATAGCTTCATGTCATCTCACCTCTACCAGTTTTTATTATTGCACGAAATAGCAAAGGAAATCAATCCTTTGATTGTGAGGATTTCAACATTGCCTTGCGATACTCAATGAACTCCCGCTTGCGATTCATGCCGTTGCGTTCATAGAACTGGTAAGCCGTGGCGTTCACCGACGCCACCCCCAGCGCAACGTTGGACCTGCCGCGCTGCGAATAGACCGCGAACACGTGCTTGAGCAGCAGCGAGCCCAGTCCGCTGCCGCGCTGCTCCTTGCTCACCGCCAGCTGCCTGATCCAGCCGCCCTGCTCCTCGTCATAGGTCAAAGCTGCACCGACCAATTTGGCGTTCTGCCGTACCAGAAAGAATAACTGCGGGTCAAAACGTCCGCCGCGGAAGATCAGGCTGCGCCAGGAGTCGAATGGCTGGTCCGTGTGCCCGGGCCAATCGAAGGAGGTCTGGATGAAATGATACAGCTCGTCTTCATCTTCAGGCTTGTACGCGCTGACCTGGTAAGTAGCCGGCCAGTCCGGCAGCGTCAGGGGCGCAGGCAGATCGATTTGCATGCGGTAGTGATAAGTGTGCCTTGCAAAATCCGCACGCTCATAGGCAGCCTGCAGCCGCTGGCTAACGCTGGTTACGTATCCGATCAATTGCGGGGGTTCAGCCGTAGGAGCAGCAGTCAGCCATTCTTCCACCCGCCTGACACAAAGAGAAATGAGTTCATCCTCCACCCCTGCCGGCGTCTGGCCCGGGTCAATGTACACATCCTGCACCAAGCGATCCTCATTCCGCGTCACCACCCCGTAACCGCATATCTTTCCTGCCTGATCACGTCCGATCCAGGCATCCTGAGTGAGGTCCACCTCCTGCCACTCGTTTTCCAGATCCTCGCGGCTGGCATCCGGTTCACCATACTCCGCCAGGTCGCACTGGACGAGGAAGGCAAACACCTCGTCAATTTCATACGCCTGCGGATGAACAATTGAGTTTTCAGTTTGCCTCATTCATCACTCCACTTGTCTGTCATTTCCTGTACCAGGTGCGCCATGGCGATATAGGTGCGCAGGTTGATGGACTCGACCTTGAAAGCCAGGGAATATCCCGGCTCGGTGTACACGCGGTAACTGCTTCCGTCGCGGAAGGAGGGCAGTCCGGGCAGTGCGCTGGCTCCCACCTGCTCAGGTGATGGCAGTACCGCCGGGGTAATGCGCACCTTGGTCCCGCGGCGTTTTTCGAGGTAAGCCTGCAACTGCTGCGCTTGTTGTTCAGAAAAGGTGTCCTGCACCTGCGAAACCAGGCGTTTGTATCCCCGTGTTCCTGGCTTGAATCCCAGCGGCTTAAGCAACACGGCGGCTTCCTCCGCGCTAATTTCCGGACGGTAGAAGATGACGTGCATGCTAGCAGGTTTGCCGCGCCGATCGCGGTAAGTGATCTCCGCCTTGACGTGGAACCTGCCCGGCCAGAGGTTATCACCTGTAACATTTTCTTGCGCTTTCGGTTCGTCCATGCCTTTATTATGACACACCTGCAAGGTTGAGAAGGATACTTTAAAACAAAAGCGGGTCAACGCCTTTTGCGCCAACCCGCAATATTCCACATCTAAATTTCAGTTCATCTGTACCAGGTAATCAATGACAAAGAACAACGGCACTGCCACGCACACCAGCCCGAACACGCCGCCGATGAACGCCATCCATGATCCCTTGTAATCACCCTTATGTTTGAAGTGTTTGACCAGTCCAATAATGGCGGTCACCAGCATGACAATTCCCAGCACCAGTGCGATGACCAGGAACATCAGCCACGGCGAGACCTGAAAATCGCGCAGGGGGATCCACTGGTTGATATTATTCAACAGGACGAACAACAACCCGAGCGCCAGCAGCGGGATCATCAGGATGCTCACCAGCGCCAGGATATTCAACCTGGATTTCTTTTCAACAACCGTTTTTCGCATATTTCCTCCAAAAAATGAACAGAGCGATTATATCATCAGTACACAAACGGAAATTTTGTGTATGATTAAGGCAAGTCTTTTACGAGGTGGCACATGACTGAAATTCAATCCGGTACCGTTCTGAAGTCAAGATATAAGATCATTCAAACCCTGGGGAAAGGCGGCATGGGCGAGGTGTACCTGGCGGAAGACCAGAGCCTGGCCAACCAGGTGGCGGTGAAAGCCAACCACAACCTCAGCGCGCACACCTCGGCGCAATTCATCCGCGAGGCACGCCTGCTGGCCTCGCTTAAGCACCCAAACCTGCCGCGCGTGATCGATTATTTCATCGAGGATGACAGCCAGTACCTGGTGATGGATTACGTGCCCGGCAACGACCTTCGGACGCTTGTTGAAGGCAAGAATGCCATCATGGTGCCGTTGGTGATCAAATGGGCCGAACAGTTGGGCAACGCGATCAACTACCTGCACAACCAGAACCCGCCTATCTTCCACCGCGACGTTAAACCCGCCAACATTAAGGTCACTCCCAATGGCGAGGTGGTGCTGGTGGATTTCGGCATCGCCAAGACAGGTGACCCCTCCCAGGAGACGCAGACCGGTGCCTGGGGCTATACCCCCGGCTTTGCCCCTCCCGAACAGGTGAGCGGGCTGCGCACCGGACCGTATTCCGACCAATTCAGCCTGGCTGCCACGCTGTATTACCTGCTGGCCGGTACGCCTCCGGTGGATAGCGCGCAGCGCATGATGGGCAGCGCTGTGCTGACCCCGATCAAGGAATTGCGCAAGGAAACGCCGGATCATGTATCCGTTGCCATCATGAAAGCCATGTCCATCAAACCGGAAGAGCGCTTCACCACTGTGGCAGACTTCATCCACGCGCTCACCAGCCCCACCCCCATTCCCGACCCTTCCAACACGCAGCGCACTGTCATCGGCAGGGCGCGCACAGCCCAACCGCCGGTTGTGCCGCCTGCGACCCCACCCGCTGCCGCTGAAGCTCTACCTGTCCCGCACCGGAAATCCCCGCTGGGGTTGATCCTGGGAATCATAGGTGTGCTGGTACTGGCAGGCGGTTTTTTCCTGCTCAAGTCCATGGGGATTATTGGTGCCAAAACAGCCACCACTGTCCCCACTCCGTTTGTACTGGTAGTGACCGGCGAGCCGCAGAACACACCACCGCCGATTGAAACAGCAGCCGCAACGGAGACTCCTGCATCCGCTGCAACGGACACCCCTGAGCCCACGGCTACCGCCACGCTTCCCGCTTACATCCCGATCGGAGGGGGCGGCAGGCTGGCGTTTGTGAGCAACCGCCAGGCGGATGGATACTTCCAGGTGTGGCTCATGGGTGTGGTGCAGGATACTGACGGCAACCTGCTGGGGGTCAACCCACAGCAACTCACTTTTGATGAGGGCAATAAGTCCAACCCTTCCTGGTCTCCGGACGGCACCAAACTACTCTACTCCGGACTCAGCACGCAGGTAGCCTCCAACAAAAAGCCGTTCGCCGATGATATCTGGATGCTGGACCTGACCCAACCGGATGCCGCGCCGGTGGACCTGACCAAT
>DAONEZ010000211.1:0-3715 GCA_035403345.1 Anaerolineaceae bacterium | reverse complement strand
CCAGTGATCAGGACCGACACCTGTTTATCGGAGGCGATACGAGATTGCTGAATGGCAGTGTTTACCACCTCATTCTCACCTATCACAAAATCGTTTTGCTGCATCTCCGTTTCGCGGTAATGAGCCAGCTCACGACGCATGGCCACAATCTCACAGGCTTTGGCCAATGATTTTTCAAGTTGTGTGAAATTGACCGACTTCTGAAGAAAATCGATCGCGCCGCGTTTCATCGCGTCAACAGCCGTCTCAATATCTCCCCATCCGGTCATTATGATGACCGGCGGTCGGACTGGCATAGCTTCTATTTCAAAGAGCAGGTTCAACCCGTACTCACCCTTAAGCTGCACGTCCAGCAGGATCACATCCCCTTCGCCTTTATTAAGGCATTCGCGAGCCTCCCCCAGTGTTCCTACCCCAATCGTTTCGTAGCCCTTTTCAACCAGGAATTCACTGATATTCTGCCGTGCATTTTCCTCGTCATCAACGATCAGTATGGTTATGCTCATACGTTATTCTCCGCTTTCCGCTGGTATTTGGATCGAAAACACTGTTCCTCCGGGGAAAGAATTGACCCGGATGCTTCCTCTATGCGCATTAACGATCTGCTTGCTGATCGCCAATCCCAGTCCGGTGCCCGCCTGGCGCGTGGTCACAAAGGGCTCAAAAATGTGTTCCAGGATATCGGTTGGGATGCCTGGTCCGTTATCGGTGATGCTTATCTCCACGAACTTCGGGCAATTGGCCTCGGTGACCTGGCTGGCTTTGATCGCCATGGTGTCACCAACTTCGGTCATGGCTTCCAGTGCATTCGAGATAAGGTTAGTGAAAACCTGTTCCAGCGATCGCGGGTCACCGATCATTGTGGATACCCCGCTATCTACAGTCAAGATGGAGCTTACGTTGGCGCGGGCAAACCTGGGCTGCCAGCGGTCCAGGATACGCTTGAGAAATTGGTCCACTGGTATCGGTTCAAATTTCAACTCCAAAGGTCGAGAAAAAGCCAGGAACGATTCCATCAGGTGATTCAGCCTTGTACAATCCCCGAGCATGCGATTGATAATATCCTGGTTGGGATCATCTGCTTTCAGTTTCGCGCCGAGTAATTGCAGTCCGGTGGATATATTATTGATGGGGTTGCGCACATCATGCGCAAAGGCGGCCGTGTAATCACCCAGCACCGCCCGGTGCTCAAGTTGCTGTGTGAGCGCTTTGCTCTGCTCGTGTTCACTAATATCCACCAGCAGCAACTCAATGGATTCCACCTTGCCATCCACGATCATGGGAATCACTTTGATCTGCACCGGGAAAAATTGTCCGCTGCGCCGGTTGAGCGTGGCTTTTCCGATGTTATGGGTGATCTTCCCCTGTTGGGCTTCTGCCAGTGCTGGCAGCAGCCTGTCAGTGCCGATCAGTATATTGTCGTACGCCTGCCCCTTCACTTCCCAGCCGGCATATCCCAACATCCATTCCGCAGCAGGATTGATTTCCTCGATGACCAGGTCGTTATTCAATAAAATGACCCCTTCGTTCATATTCTCAAAGGTCAAACCGCGCCTGGTTTGTACGGATTCCAGATCCTGTATGTGTTTATCGAGGTTTTCCACCAGGATGTGTTGTTGGATATACCCCTGTAGCAGGATGGCCAGCAGCTCCAAACTCTCACTGTTGAGCGAGGCTGACTTTTGTCCGCTGCCTGCTGCCACCAGCAAGCCGAACGCCCCGCCACCCTGGATCAAGGGCGTGGAACAAACCATGCGGAAATTGTTGATGCGGGCAAAACGATGCAGCTCAGTCAAAACCCGCTGACCATTTTCCCAGAATGTTGTAATATCCAGCCGCACCAGGTCAGTGGATGGCAGGATCTCCGGGAAGGTAGTCCCCTCACCAGCCTGGGCGATGCACCTTAACTGAGGATAAGCCGGATCAACCTGGTATAAACACACCAAGTCAACCCCCAACAATTCGCGCGTGTTTTCGAGGCTGCGGGTCAATTCCTGGGAGATCTCTGCAACGTCCGAGAGTCTGGCTATGCGCTTTAAGCGGCGGAAAAGCTCTTCCTGGTTCCAGGTTTGGGTTTCAGTCATTTGTGCCTGTTGCAGGAGGCGGATGACGATCAATTGTGAATTCGGATCGATGAATTCCAGGCGGGCGCGGACCATCATCGGCGGTTGATCCCGCTGGTTGACGGTTAATTCGCGGATCTCCCCTGAAAAGGCAGTCTTCAGGTCAAGTTCAGGAAAGATGAATTCAAGTGGTTTTTTCCATGTGTCCTTCGTCGAAAAAGAGACCAGTTTCATAAACCTGCTGTTAAAGAACAACAGACTATTAGCGCTGGCATCCACCAGGGCGACAGGCTGCTCTTCGAAATTTAATAGATTACATATCTCGTTTAAGCCAGGGGCTTTCTTACCGGCAAAGACGTCAGAAAATCGGTCGGAGATGGATCTCATGTAACCTTTGCTGTAACCTTCCTCAAGTGTGCTGGCAGGATGCCTTCGATCGACCTGTACTTTGCCACTGTCCTGCGGGCCACTTCAAATCCACGTTTATCGAGTAAAGTCACCAGGTCGGCATCACTGTATGGTTTGGTTTCCTTTTCGATGATCTCCTTCAAGACGCTGCGCACGTTCAAGCTGCGGTCAAAAAAGGAAGACAAAGGCACAATGCGCCGGTTGGGAAGCTGTACAGCTTTGTTGGCTACCGCCCGAGAAATGGTGGATTCGTGTACTTCCAACTCCCTGGAAAGCTGCGCCCGGGTGACCGGCTTGAGATATTTCTCACCCTTAATTATATAATCCCGCTGCAGGCTTACCACCCTGGTCAGCAGTCTTTCCATGGTATGGTTGCGCTGCTGTAGGCATTTGACGAACAGGGACGCCTTTTCGAGGTCCTGTTTCAGATCGATCTTGGAATCTTCTTTGGCTTCCCGGATGGCCTGCTTGAACAGGGGATTTACCTGCAGGGTACCGCTGATCGGCATGATGATCTCAACCACAAGGGGCTTATTGGCATCCTCGTTCAGGTAACTGATGAGGATGTCAGGCTGATGATACACCTGGGTAACGTCTGCGGCTGGTTGGCGGGTATCCCCCCAATGGGCACGCGCTGGAAAAGGATACAGGTTCTCGGAAATGAACCGGGCAGCCTCACTCACTGCTTTGACCGGAACATCGTACTTATGTGCCAGTTCGGAGTACTGGTGGTGGCTGAGCTGAGCTAATCCATCCTGCACCAGTTTTTCAGCCAATGCCGGAACCTGTCCTACCTCTCTCAGGGCTTCAAGCTGCACCAGCAATGCCTGGCGGGTTGAGGTTGAGCCCACACCCACCGGATCCGCCATTTGGATGATATGCTGAACCTTTTCAACCTCGGCTATGGACACGTGCGTGTACCGGGCTACATCCATCAGGGAAGTGGTCAGCAATCCATCCTCATCGAGATGGGTAAGCAGGAAAGCTGCCAGCGCGCGCTGGACTGGCTGAAGCTCAGGGGCAATCTGGCGCAGGATGTAGGTGGGCAGGTCTTCGAATGCAGGCGCAAAGGGTTCGTCCTCCCGATCGGTATCCACGTAGTCCTTGCGCGGAATGAATTCATCCCGCGGCGAAAGGAAAACCACCGGTTCTTCCGAGGCAGCGCTGCCAGGCAGGCTGCAAATTGGACACCTGCCGGGAGCTGTGATTAGCCGGTGGCAGGTGGGGCAGCGCAATTCTTCGCT
>DAONEZ010000210.1:0-3722 GCA_035403345.1 Anaerolineaceae bacterium | reverse complement strand
ACCATCGTCCCAGGAGCGTAAAGTATCCCTCTGCATCCATGACACCCATATCGCCGGTGTGCAGCCAGCCATCATGGATCACGGCATCGGTCTTATCAGGGTTGTTCCAATAGCCCAGCATCACATCGTTACGGATGAGCAGTTCACCGGGTTCGCCCACCGGTTGTTCGCGTCCAGCTTCATCCGCCACTATGGTCTCTCTATCGGGCAATCCGGGACCAATGGAATAGAACCGTGCTCCCTGTTCTTTACGTGGATAGCCAAGCGCAAGGAAGCCGCCCAACTCTGACTGACCATAAGACTCCACGATGTGAATCCCGAAATTTTCATAGAATCCCAGTTTCAGGTCGGGGGGTAAGGGCGCGCCTCCTGAAATGCAGCGGGTCAGTGCTTTGGGAGCTCTCCCCCTGGCAGTCGATTCCTTGAACAGGTCACCCAGTACCAGCGGATTCCCGGCAAAAAAGGTCACCGCCCGGTCTTCCATCTCCTGCCAGCCGGCTGCCAGGTCCCATTGCTTGCGCACGCCAATGGACATGGCACGATGCACGCCCGGTAAAAGGTTCGCCACCAGGTGAAAAGAGCTGGAAAGGGAAGTTACCCCCAGCGAAACATCCTCGCTGGAAAGGTTCAAGCGCTCCGCAATGGTGTGAGTGGCGCGGGCAGTATAACCGTGACCCAACAATGCGCCTTTGGGAGCACCGGAAGACCCGGAAGTATAAGATAGATGGGCTGCGTCCAGGGCTGAAACTGGTACATGCGGAGGTTCAGGCGCGTCAGCCAGCAGGTCGGCCCAGCCGTATGAGAAATCTTTCGGACCATCAAAACATATATAGTGGGAAACTCCACACTCCCGCTCCTTGATTACCTGGATGGCGTCATGCATATCACCTGTGTAGATCAGGACTTTTGGAGATGAATCCCGGACAAAGTATTCAAGATTCTCCTTTTGAAGCACGCTGATATGCGAGGAAATGGCTCCAAGTCTCCAAATTGCGAACATGGCAATCACATAGTCCAGACCGTTATGAGCGAAGATGCCCACCCGGTCCCCTTTCCTCACCCCCAAGCTATACAAAGCACCGGCTGCTCTTTGGGTCTGGAGTTCTCCTTCAGCATAGGTCACTTTCCGGCTACGATCAGACCAATAGATAAATTCATGATCCGGCTGCCGCCAGGCGGCTTTTCTTAACATGTCATTGAAGGTCGTGAATTCCATGCATCCCTCCGGGGGTAGAACCCTATTCGATATGAAAATTTGGCGTTAGATTCAATTAATACTTTACAAAGTAATTATATAGAAATTTCAGATACAGGAAGGTATGATTGACCTGGACCCTTGAGTGGTTAAGGTGCACAGCTGGAACAACCCGGGAATGGGTGAACCGACCTGGATGGATCTCGAGAGTACGGCAATGGAAAACCGGCAACCTTAAAACCAGGGGGGGCAAGTTCTCGAAATACGCAACCTTCTTAATTGGACATTTTTTGTCTTATTTGTTATACTCCCCTCACTGGTTATATCAAACCAGCCGAGGAGACAAAATGATATCTGAGATCTTTGTGAATCTGCCAGTCAGTAACCTGGAACGCAGCCTTGCTTTTTATACCAAACTAGGATTTACCAATGTACCCCAGTTCACCGATGCGAATGCCGCTGCCATGCGCATCAACGAGCACGCTTTTGTGATGTTACTGGTCAAGGACTTCTTCCGCACATTTACCGCCAGGGAAATCGCGGACACGGAGAAAACCGTGAGCGTCATCAACTCGCTGGCGGTCTCCAGCCGCATTGAGGTGGACGAATTTATGGAGAAAGCTCTGGCTGCCGGCGCGCGCAAGAACCGCGATCCCTACGATTACGGCTACATGTATGGACGCAGCTTCCTCGACCCGGATGGTCATTTGTGGGAGGTCTTTTACATGGACCCGGCCCATATCCAATCGGAAAACTAATATTCGAATCATTTCACGAATCAAGGAATAGCCTGTCTTCTCCGAGGTCAGGCTGTTTGTTTATCCGGATATTTCGGAATCATGGATCGGCCACTTCCAGACTCACTCCAGTTGGCGTAAAACATCCGGCACAAATCAAGCGCAGGGAGTGGGGACTGGCATGAATGCGAAAACAACCCTTCATTCAGTGATAAAATTCGTTTGGCGGGGAAATATCACAACTCTCGCTGCAAGGATGTCAAGTACACTTGAAACACCAAACGGAAACATTGGTAGAATCATAGGTAGGAAAACGCTGCCTTTCCTAATGACCGGGAAAAGTCATGCGAAGGGTTAGCGATAGCTGGTATCCTTTTCGACCATGTCGAAAGGGCGGAGCATGGAAATTAATTGAACACTCAGGGGGTCCCTTTGAAACGTAAAATGACAGCCCTTTTACTCCTGTTTCCTGTGCTCGGCATCCTGACCTGGGGGTTAATATCACCGGAGGGGATCAGGGCTGCCGCTGCAAATAACGCCTGGTCAGTGGCGAATATCAAGAGCTATTACGATCCGTCGATTGAATTCCCTCAACTCGATTATCCGCCCCGCACGCATGCCCATGCCCCCATCTTCCTGGCGATGAAAGCGCTGGCGGCCGGAAATTCCGATCAGGCACTCGCAGTCGTTCAACCATTAATCGATGCTGGCGATCCCCTGGCAACCAACACTTATGCGCAAATTCTCTTCAGAATGGAAAAATACGAGCAGGCTTTTTCGCTGTGGGAAAAGACGGGAAATACGCGTGAGCTGAAAAAGGCTGCTGCATCCCTGCCTGAAGGCCGGGAAGATCTGATTTTGCTGGCATACCGCAGCTTGTATCACATCGATCCCGAAAAGTATGCCATTGAGCTGGCCCTGCACCTGCGTAGTAATCCGGATGTAACCGAGATCATAGTACTCATGCAGCAATCCATCCAGGCTTTCCCGCGCTCCACCTACCAGGCGCTCTGGCGGCGCTACCTGGGTGACATGTACGTATTGCAAGGCGACGTGCACAACGCGGAGCAGGCTTATCGCTCTGCCATGCTGGCCTCCGAACCGGAGTATAAAGCCTGGCGTAACCTGGGCTTCCTATACATGAACGCGCAAAAGTACGAAAAAGCTGGCGAAGTTTTCCGCGATCTTGCGGTACTCTACCCGCAGGATCCTTATCCCTTGACCCTGGCTGGCGATGCCTATGCACGCGCCGGCACCGTCCACCTGGCAATTGAAGCTTACCAGGAAGCCCTGCTGCTTGATCCGGACAACGAGCAGATCAAAGCCGCTCTTCAGTCGCTGTCAGGGCAGGAGTAGGCGGACACAGGCCACTATGAACCGCATCGAATCACTGCCAGCCAACAAAGCCCGACCCATCAAATTCGCGCATGATGTTCTCCTGCCCATCCTGCTCGCTGTAACCGCAGTGCTGTATGCGGTCCTCATGATCGCGGACCTGCTGCCGCTGTGGGGACTGGCCGCCCTGGCCGGATTGTGGCTGCTCTACACCATCCTGAACAGACGCCTGAGCCCGGCGACCCCGCTGGATATGCCCATCCTAGCCATGCTCATCATGCTGGTGCTGAGCTGGTTTGTCACCGTCGACCGCGCCCTTTCCATCGCCAAGATCGAAGGGCTGTTGCTGGGCATTACGCTTTTTTACTTCCTCACCAATTACCTGTGGCGCACGCGCCAACTGCGCCTGGTTATCCCGGCTTTGACCGTGCTCGCCGTGGGGGTGAGCATGCTTG
>DAONEZ010000209.1:0-3756 GCA_035403345.1 Anaerolineaceae bacterium | reverse complement strand
GAAGATTGTGCTGGCCCTGCTCCAGGTGCGCACCACTTTCTTTTCGCTGCGGGTATTCATTGCTTCAATCTTCTTAAGCAGTTTCGGGTCAACGAACGGCCCTTTTTTAAGCGATCTAGACATAATTTCGTCCCTTCTTTCGGTTAAGAACTAAATCTTACCGGCTGCCGGCATTGCGGCGGCGTACGATGAACTGGTTGGTTTTCTTGTTGCGGCGGGTCCGATAACCACGGGTGGGTTTACCCCACGGGCTCTTCGGTCCGGGCATACCAGCAGGTTGACGTCCTTCACCACCACCATGTGGATGGTCGCGAGGGCTCATCGCAGTGCCGCGAACGGTCGGCTTAATACCCATATGGCGTTTGCGGCCGGCTTTGCCGAGCTTGATATTGCTGTGGTCGGTATTGCCAACCTGGCCAATGGTGGCGTAGCATTTCTGGCGGACCAGGCGTACTTCACCGGAAGGCATGCGGATCTGCGCATAATCGCCTTCCTTGGCCAGCAATTGGGCTGAAGTTCCGGCAGAGCGCACCAGTTGACCGCCCTTGCCTTCCTTGAGTTCGATGTTATGAACCATGGTGCCTACGGGGATGTTGGCAATCGGCAGGCAGTTACCTGGCCGAATTTCAGCAGCAGGTCCGGATACAACCGTGTCATCCACTTTGAGACCAACAGGGGCGATGATGTAGCGTTTCTCGCCATCAGCATACACGAGCAGTGCCAGACGAGCGGTACGATTGGGATCATATTCGATCGCCGAGACTCGGGCAGGAATATTCAGCTTATCGCGTTTGAAGTCGATAATGCGGATGTACTGCCTGTTACCGCCGCCCTGGTGGCGAACGGTCACGCGTCCATAATTATTGCGGCCGGCGAATGCCTTACGGATAACGATCAGGGAGCGTTCCGGGGTATCTTTGGTGATTTCGTCAAAGGAATACCCGGTCATATTTCGCCGGCTGGGGGTTGTTGGTTTATAAATCTTGATAGCCATTACTCCACCCCTTCAAAGATTGCAATTCTGTCATCGGCTGCCAGGGTTACGAGCGCTTTCTTATAAGCAGAGTTGCTGATCGCCAGGCGGCGGCTGCGCGCACGGCGAGTGCGCTTGGCCGGTACGTTGATGATGTTCACCCGCAGCACAGTTACGTTAAACAATTGTTCAACCGCGTCCTTCACCAGGGTACGATTGGCATCATTGGCCACTTCGAACACATATTGGTGAAGCTTGGTAACCATAAAATTGGATTTTTCGGTCACGATCGGGCGGCGGAGGACTTCATAAATTGAGCTCATAATATTCTCCTACCTATCCCAGGTTCGCCTTGATGAGTTCAAGCGCAGATACTGGCATCACGACCTTATCAAAGGTCAGCAGGTCCCGCACGTTGAGGTAATTCGCGTTCAGGATCTTCGCATCCGGGATGTTATTGGTTGAGCGTACAACACCTTCGTAGGATTCCTGTGAAGGGATCAAAACGAGGGCGCTGGCTGCGCCAACCAGTGTATTCAATGCACCAGCCATCACGCGGGTTTTAGGTTCGCTCACTTTCAAATCATCCACAACCACGATCTGCGAATCAGCGGCCTTGACTGAAAGCGCGGAGCGCAATGCAGATTGGCGCATTTTCTTCGGCATGGACTGAACGTAAGAGCGCATGTGCGGGGTGAAGATCTTTCCGCCGCCTTTCCACTGTGCGGAACGGGTTGACCCCTGGCGGGCACGACCGGTGCCTTTTTGACGCCATGGTTTGCGACCGCCGCCAGCGACTTCGCTCTTGGTTTTGGTTTCGTGAGTACCCAGGTGAGCATTCGCCATCTGCAGGGTAAACGCCTGGTGCATTAAATCGACATTAATTGGGGCTTCAAAGATGGCTGCCGGTAGTTCCAACGAGCCAACCTTCTGACCTTCCATGTTTAAGACTTCAACTTCCATCGTCATTAACTCCTTAGTCCAGGGTAACGGTTCCAGGTCTCTCCGGACTATGCTTTCCGGGATTCCTTGACAATAACGAGGCCACCGCGTGCGCCGGGTACGGAGCCGTTGACACCGAGGACATTGCGTTCGGCGTCTACAAGGATGACTTTGAGGTTCTGCGCTGTGACGGCGTCATTGCCCATATGACCTGGTCCGCGCGAACCTTTGAAAACACGCCCGGGGGTCGTGGTTGCACCACGGGAACCGGGAGCGCGCAAACGATCAGAAGCACCGTGTGATTTCGGACCGCCTCTGAAATGATAGCGCTTGACAGCACCAGCAAACCCTTTACCTTTACTCAGGCCGGAAACATCCACTTTCTCTCCAACGGCAAAAAGGCTGACATCAACTTTGTCGCCTTCGGCTACCTGGATCTCTTTGGCGCGAAATTCGCGCAAGTACTTAAGAGGGGGTAAATTGTTGCGTTTGAGATGGCCTAACTCACCGCCGGTCAACCGCTTGGGTTTGACCTCTTCGTAACCCAACTGAACCGCTGTGTAACCTTCCACATCAGCGTTCCTGACCTGGGTAACGAAGCACGGCCCAGCTTCGATCAGCGTGACAGGGTGCGCCGCGCCGTTTTCATCGAAAATCTGGGTCATGCCGATTTTCTTACCGATCAGCCCTTTAAACATCTCGATTGTTCTCCTTCAAAATATATAGTAGAGACTGTCAGCCTGGGCTTGGCTGCATCATCCCTGAACAATTCAGTCAGCGGCTTGCTGCGGCACTATTGGGTATTGTCCGGTGCGCTTACAAGGCAGCTCTTGAATTGCCTGCTGCGGCTTTCGCCGCAAACCGATACATTATACCGCAAAACGCGGATAACGTAAGGGGTTGTTCACTTTTTAAGGTAATCTACCGTGCAATTACGTGTTCGAATTCGCGGTAAAGCAGTTCTGGATCTAGATCTTGATCTCGATATCCACACCGGCTGGCATGTTCAAGCGCATCAGCATATCGATGGTTTTTGAATCAGGATCAAGCACATCGATCAGCCGATTGTGGGTGCGGATCTCAAAATGTTCGTGAGAATCCTTGTCAATGAAGGAGGAACGGCGGACTGTGAAGCGTTCCACGCGGGTCGGCAGGGGGACCGGGCCGATAACCTGGGCTCCACTGCGTTCTGCTGTCTCGACAATCCGTTTGGCGGATTGATCGAGAACACGATGATCAAAAGCTTTTAAGCGAATTCGAATTTTCTGTTTAGCCATTTTCATCTACCTATGCAATGATTTTCGTGATCACACCGGCGCCAACCGTCAGACCACCTTCGCGAATAGCGAATTTAGAACCCTGTTCCAACGCCACCGGGATGATCAGGTCACATTCCATGGCCACATCGTCACCCGGCATTACCATCTCAACACCTTCCGGCAGCTTCACCGCACCCGTCACGTCCATCGTGCGGATGTAGAACTGCGGGCGGTATCCACTGAAGAACGGCTTGTGTCGTCCACCTTCTTCACGCTTCAGAATATACACCTGCGCCATGAACTTGGTGTGCGGGGTGATGCTGCCAGGTTTGGCAACTACCATGCCGCGTTCCACGTCCGTGCGCTCAATACCGCGCAGCAATAACCCCAGGTTGTCACCAGCCTGGCCCTCGTCCAGCAGCTTGTGGAACATTTCCACACCCGTGCAGACCGAGTTCATGCTCTTCTCGCGCAGTCCAACGATCTCCACCGGTTCGCCTACCTTGATGTGACCGCGGTCCACACGACCCGTCACTACCGTGCCGCGTCCCTTGATCGAGAACACGTCTTCCACCGGCATCA
>DAONEZ010000208.1:0-3797 GCA_035403345.1 Anaerolineaceae bacterium | reverse complement strand
CTTTTTACTCATTCTTCTGCCTCCTGCAACTTAAAAATATGGAAAAGAAGAAACTATGAAAATGGAAAGGCACTTAACAGGTTAAGAGACCTCTCATCAATAATAGAGTGTAAGAAATTACAGTAGGAAAGTCATCAGCTAAGAAAAGGATTGTGCTCGCTTTTCGGCGTATTTAATTTATCCCCCAAATGGTGGATGGTAATTATTCTCTAAAATGATAAAAATCTGTTAACAGGACCACATGTCCCTTTTATCGCTTGAAGAAGAAGGCTTTACAATAAGGTATGGATTTTGGCTGCTTGCCTCGTTCGCCGCACAACAAACCACTAACTCAGGATTAGTAAAAAATGAAAATTGAAAACGTCCATATCGAGAAGGTCTTCGAGCACTGGTGGAATTTGCTGCCTGAGTTGCACTCATCGATGGGAAAAGAGGTGCTGAGTGGTTGGTTGAACAGCTATATCAAGGGGATTCGACCCAGGGTAATGGATGATACTCTGGATGGGACTGATGAGAACCTTGAGGAGTTATTAAGGCTTTCACATTTTTCCGGGATCAATCATCAACTGTACTTTAAGTCACTGTTCCTTTTGCCGCAGGCTTTCCAGGATTATACAAAATCAATGGATCCTTCCAGCAGTATTTACAACGAACTGGACGATTCGAGAAAAATCGTAATGGATGACCTGGCAGGGCATATCGGAGAGTCTTTTGCTATCACCAGGGACCTCCTGCAAAAGGAACTGAACACCACCGCTACCTTATTACGCGTTACAAAAGCCGCCAATAGTTCATTGGAATTAGTCACTGTATTGCGGACCATTTCTGACGAGGTAGTCCTGGCTCTGCATGCCCGGGCGTGCAACAGCTTCCTCTTCCCCGATCCAGAAAAAGTTGGGTATTACATCATCCTGGATGACGTCACCAAGGAAGGCTACGTGATCCCGGACCCGCCGGAGTTGTTCGGGTTGGATGCTTTGCAACGCGGCGAGCCGGTCATGTGTTATGACGCCGCCCTTGATCCGCGTACAGATAAGCGAACCGTTGCTTTTTTTAACCTGAAATCCTTGCTGGCTTTCCCGCTTATCTCGAAGGGCAGGGTGGTCGCAGCCGGCCTGGTTGTGATGAATGATTATCACCATTTCACACAGTCAGAGATCGACCTGGTGATGGGGATCGCAAATTCCGGCGCACTGGCAGTTGAAAATGCGCGCCTGCATGATACGCAGCTTCAACTGGCGATCGCCCAGGAACGCGACTTATTAGGACAGGAGTTGCACGACCGCATCGCACAGACCCTGGCGGTAGTAAAACTGAACTTGAATTACCTGCTGCTCCACCAACCGAATGATGAAATGTTGTCCAAGATCCAGGAGACAAAGGCCCTGGCTGATGAGGCTTATCAGGATCTGAGGGACGCCATCCTGGGCTTGCGTTTTCTCAAAGCTACAGATTATAAGATCTCAGATTTCGAAGAGTACCTTTCCACCTATGGTGCTCATCGGAACGTGGAAATCCGTTTTGAGATCCCAGAAAAGGTTTTCCAAAGTTTGTCGATCGAAATCCTCCTGCAGGTTGGCAAGATAATTGAGGAGGCTGTGGTCAACAGCTGTAAACATGCTTCTGCTCAGCACGTGTGGCTAAAAGGCGATACCGGTGAACACGGATTTTGGATAACAATTGAGGATGATGGAATTGGCATCGATGAAACTAAACTTAAAACGATCCAGGATGAGCATTTCGGTATAAAGATCATGCAGGAACGGGCCAGCAAGGTGGATGGTGTTTTGACCATCTCAAACCGCCCGGACGGGGGAACCTGCGTAAAACTTGAAATTGAAAGGGGATAAGGAGGGATATGAAATGAATCACAAAACGAAGATCCTGCTGGTTGATGATCACCCTCTTTTCCGAAGAGGTGTCAGGGCTTTGCTCGAATTAAAGCCGGAATACGCTGTGGTCGGCGAGGCTTCCAACGGTTGTGAAGCCATCGAATTCATCCAGCACACCAGGCCGGATGTCATTTTCATGGATATTAATATGCCCAAGGTCGACGGGCTGGAAGCTACTCGCATCATAAAAAAGGAACATCCGGAAATACACATCATCATGCTGACGGTAACAGATTATGATAACGCCTTATTCGAGGCGATTAAATCCGGAGCGAGCGGGTATCTGCTCAAGAATCTTGAACCCAGTGACCTATATCTTACACTGGAAAAAATACAGAATGGAGAGGCGGTCATAAACGGGGTGTTAGCCAATAAAATCCTGAATGAGTTCAGCCGCTTATCACAGCCAAAAATCCAGGTAACGGAATTGGATCAATTATCCAAACGTGAAATTGAGGTGTTGAAGAACCTGGTCAAGGGGATGGATAACAAGGAGATTGCTGCTGCGCTTTCCATTTCACCCAGCACTGTGAAGACCCATCTGCAAAATATCATCGAAAAACTACATCTAAAAAACCGGACCGAAGCCGCGGTTTATGCGATTGGTGAAGGGATCGTGGATTACCGCTCGAAATGTGATCCACCTGATTGAGAAGAGAAGTAACCGGAGAGATACTCAGGGTTTTCGAGATTAACCCCCATCCGCGGTTAATCCCTATTCATCTATATTTTGTTACCCATTTCGGTATGACGAGGATCGGATCGGGGGGGGGCGTGAAGTGTGGCAAGCATCGGGGCTGCCACATGCTCGAGGCTGATCATCAACAGGTGGGTGGGCATGTCCTCGGAGCTATATAACACCGGTGACCTCAGCCGCTTCTACACAGATGAATGTCCACGCAGCTCGTTTATCCAGTGATAGGAGAATATCCAAAGAAACCCTGGATATCATTGATGAAAGTCGAAAGCCGGCTCTCGATCTGGCCGGTGAGCGCCTGCGGGTCGTCGAAATCCGGTTGATCGGCTGCGATATTTTCAAGGATCGAGTCCGAGTTCTTCAGGTCCGGAACCAGGTGGTAAGCATCCCAACCGCTTTCTTTGATCACCTGCCAGTATTTTTTCTGGATGTCCTTGTTGGCAGCCGCCAGCCAGAACTCGAAACGGAATTCCTTGTGGAGAAAAACAATGGCTATCTTGAGGCCCAGTCGGTTCAACTCCTCCGGTGCCAGGGCAAAATAGGACATGTCCATATAACCGAAGTAAAAGGTTGATGAAACGCCATAATCCGGATGGCGTTTCTTTAATCCTGCCTTCAGTGACAGCATGTACTCCATCAGCGACTTGTAGGCAGCCTGGATATCACCTTTTTGCAGCTCATCGCGGTAATGCAGCATCTTATCCTGCAGACTCATGGTCGTACCTCCCTAATAACTCCACTTTTGATCCTTTGGTTGAAAATTACAGGTTCACCACAGGAAAGCCACTGCGCGCTTCCCTAAAATCTTATCGTCGAAGATCAACTTGCCCGGCTGACCGGCCATACCCTGGCAGACGTGCAGCGGTAGAAGGTGCTCCTCTCGTGGGTGGCAGTAACGCGCCGCGGGGGCCTTTTCCCACTCAACCAGGCGTTGTTCGCGTTCATCCTCTGCCATCGGGGTGGTGATGGTTTGGATCAGCCAATCCTGGAAGGCGTCATTGGCAGCGTCCGGCCGGTCATCTGCTTCCCACGAGAAAGCCTGCATGTTGTGGAAGGAGAAACCCGAGCCGATGACAAGAATGTTCTCATCGGAGAGCGCGCGCAACGCATGCCCAAGTGCGAGGTGAGCAGACGGATTCAATCCGCGCAACAATGAGAGCTGCAGGCAGGGGATGTCGGCTTGCGGGTACATCATCTTAAGCGGGATG
>DAONEZ010000207.1:0-3804 GCA_035403345.1 Anaerolineaceae bacterium | reverse complement strand
AAGGAAAATATCAGTACCAGCACCAGCCCGATGGCACTGATGATGACCAGACTCAGCCCGGTCCATTGACGGTCGATCTTCGGCAGCTTTGCCAGCAGGTTGGGAGCCGGTGACGGCGTGGGCGTACGCGTGGGGGTGGCGGTGCGCGGCAGCGGGGTGGCCGTGGGGGTGCGCGTGGGCCGGCGCACGGTGGCAGTGCGAGTGGGGGTAATGGTCACGGTGGGCGCCAGGCGGATGATCAATTTCTGCCCCACGTAAATATTCGTATCGGGAAGATTATTCAGTCCAATGATCTGCGACATGGTCACGCCGTACCAGATGGCGATGGTTTCCAGCGCCTGGCCGTACTTGACGATATGCACGATGGAGCCGTCTTCCAGTGGTGTGGCGGTGACAACCGGTTCAACATAGGTGGAAGGCTGCGTGTATTGCGGGGTGTTGTAAGGGATGTTCCCACCGCCACCGGCAACATAGGCAGCATGAAGTACGTAATAGGTGGTACCGTTCGAGCCCGTATAAGTGCCCGCGCCTACGTGGGTGTAGGCCGGGTCCGTCATGGGCAGCATGTGATCGGCATCAGCCCATACGCTGCGCAGCCAATCGATGGTGGCGGAGTTGGCGCAGGCCATATTCTCGGTGGCAAAGATGGTGGCACCACCGCCAAAACCGGCTGCAGCGATGCGCTCCCGCGCGCCGCCGATGTGCGCGCACACGCCGTTGCTGGCCATTGTCGCGGCAGTGCTATATGCTGTCGAATTGAGGATGGAATCCACGATTAGAGCGGGCAGCCCATAACCGGTGCGGATGGAATTGACCAGGTCGATCATCTCACCAGCGGTAAGAATGGATTGGGCGGAGGTCGTGGCGCGCGGCAAGGCAAACGCGAGCAGGAGTATTACAACAAGGGTGATTAAAAAGAGTCGGCGCATCGAGAAATAATTATACTCGATGCGCCGCAAGCATTTTTATTTTGTCTAGTGCAGGCTGCGTTCCTCGAAGTTGGTTCCCATCGCCTCTGCCAGAACCAGCAGGTCCATGGCCGCGATCATACCGATGATCTTTCCGTCCTCATCGTGAACGGGCAGGTGATGAATTCGGTTTTCCTTCATCATGGCAGCACACTCACGGATGGTTAATGTGGAAGGAACAGTAATGAGCGGGCTGGCCATTATATCTTTGACCTTCAACTTCTTGGGGTCATTACCCTGGGCGATGATCCTATCGCAAATATTAATTGAAGTCACAATCCCGTAGGCAGGATTGGTATCGGTTTTATTAACAATCAGGCTGGTGAGAAACCTGTGGCGCATGATCTGCAAACCCTCATAGACGCTTGTTTCCGGGTCAACAAAAACAATTAAGTTGGACATCCAATCTTTTACTGTTGATTCCTGCATTTCACACTCCTTGGAGAATATGTTGTGGCATTCCTGCAGCATTATTGGTGTTGAGTTAATTGTAAAAGAAATAAGATTAAAGTCAACTGCGGATTGTCAGACAAACTCATGCCGTTAGTCAGTCTGCCAGTCCCATTTTGAGAGCGGTTCGATCAGGGCATGCGCGGTCAGGTCCAATTGGATGGGGGTAATGGAGACATACCCGGCTGCCAGGTCGCCGAAGTCGGTGCCTTCCTCGCGCACGCCGGTGGGAGCTTCGCCGCCGATCCAGTAATACGGCCGGCCGCGCGGATCCTCGCGCCGCACCAGTTCGTCGCGGTAAATGCGCAGTCCCTGGCGTGAGACCCGGAACCCCTTGAACTGCTCCGCCTGTGCATACGGCACGTTGACATTCAACAGTACGTTGCCGGGAAGAGAGGCTTTCATCAAGGTGGAGACGACCACCCTGGCTGCCACGGCGGCACCTGAATAGTCCAATGGTCCACTGAAGTATTCCGGTGCGTCCAGGGAGACCGCCACTCCTTTCACGCCCCCGATCACCGCTTCCATGGCAGCCGTGACCGTCCCAGAGTAGGTTACATCATGCCCCACGTTGGCATTGGGGTTGATGCCTGAGACAACAATGTCTATTGGGGATTCTATGACGCCCATCAACGCCAGGGCCACGCAGTCCGAAGGAGCGCCGTCACTGGCCAGGGCAGGTGTGCCATCCGACAATTGCACCGGTTTGGCGCGCAGCGGCCGGTTGAGCGTCTTCACATGCCCGGAAGCACTCCAGTTGTGGTCAGGGGCCAGAACGGAAACTTCACCTAATTTGCGCAGCTCCTGTGCCAGTGCCAGGAGGCCGGGAGCAAAAACACCATCATCATTGGTAACCAGGATGTGCATAAGGTCCTCCAGTGGGGATGGTAAGATTATACCCGTTGTGGTTATTCGGAATCATTTCGAGTTAAGTCAAATGAAAATGTTACTGAAACGCGTTTTCTTTCAGCTAATTTTCTTGTGATATAATTCATCGGCTGTGGTGCGAACCATAGACTATCTCACACGCTTCTCGATCTTACCTGCGTGCTGCCACAAGCAGTGAGGGTAAGGCTAAAAGAAGCGGATGCAAAACGCAAAGGAGCAATACCCATGAGTTCCATTATTTCCATGAAAGCCCTGTTGGAAAGCGGCGTACATTTCGGTCACCGCACCAACAAGTGGAACCCCCTGATGCGCCCGTACATTTTCACCGAGCGCAACGGCATCCACATCATCGACCTCCAGCAAACCGTAAAACTGCTCACCACCGCCTACAACCTGGTCCGCGACACCGTAGCCCAGGGCGGCAACATCATGTTCATCGGCACCAAGCGCCAGGCGCAGGAAACCATTACCGAAGAAGCGATCCGCTGCGGCATGCCCTACGTCACCGAGCGCTGGCTGGGCGGCATGCTCACCAACTGGTCCACTATGTACAATCGTATCCAGGAGCTGGAACGGCTTGAGCACTTGCGCGATTCCGGCGAGATCCACCGCCTGACCAAGAAGGAAGGCTTGTTGATCGAACGCGATATCACCCGTCTGCAAAGCCGCCTGTCTGGTGTGCGCAACCTGAAGAACACCCCCGACCTGGTATTCATTGTCGATGTCGTGCGCGAGCACACCGCCGTGCACGAAGCCAACATCAAGGGCATCCCCGTGATCGCCCTGCTCGACACCAACTGCGATCCGCGCAGCGTGGATTACGTGATCCCCTCCAATGATGATGCCATCCGCGCCATCAAACTGCTGGTGGGCAAGATTGCCGATGCCGTCATCGAAGGCAGGTCCATGGTGAAAGATGATGACCGCGAAGGTGCCGCTGCTGTTGAAACCCCCGCCTCCCGCTCCGCCACCTTCCGCCCCCGCATGGACGAGGAAAGCGAACTGGAAAATGAAGACCTGTTAGGCGCTTCCACCCTGGCCCACCTCGGCACCAAGCCTGAGGCTGCTGCGGTTGAAGAGACCGAGACCAAACCCGAAAACGCTGCGGAATAATTCCTGCATACCGGTACTATACTTAAGAAAAGGATTAAGAACAGAAATGGCAATCACAACAGAAATGATCAAGACTCTCCGCGAAACGACCGGAGCCGGTATTTTGGACTGCCGTAAAGCCCTGGAACAATCCAATGGTGATTTGAACGCCGCCATGGACTTCCTGCGCGAAAAAGGACTGGCAACCGCTGCCAAACGCGCTTCCCGAACCGCCTCCGAAGGCGTGGTCGAGCTCTACACCCACGGCAACGGACGCGTGGGCGTGATGGTCGAAGTCAACTGCGAGACCGATTTTGTGGGACGCTCCGAAGCTTTCCGCACCCTGGCGCATGAGATCGCCCTGCAGATCGCAGCCACCTCCCCCGAGTTCGTCTCCGAAGCCGAC
>DAONEZ010000206.1:0-3805 GCA_035403345.1 Anaerolineaceae bacterium | reverse complement strand
TCTCCTCCGAGCCGGAGCAGGGTACCACCATCCTCGCCTGGGTGCCTTTTCCTGAGGTCAGCACGTCTGTTATCGAGTAAGAGTCATCTTTTGCCAAGGCGCAAAACCTCTCTCACCAAGGCGCAAAACCTCTCTCACAAAGACCCATGGGACAAATGGTTTTCCATTCGTGAAATCCGTGTAATTAGTGGACAAGTTATTAATGAATGGTTTTTATAAATTATTGTAATTCGCGGACGATTGGTTTTCTTTTCGTGTAATCCGTGTAATTAGTGGACAAAAGCTCTTGTTTCAGGCTAAAATCCACCTATGAGTTGGGACCTGCTGGGACACGAATGGGCTGAGAAGCTCCTCAAGAAACACATCGCCAATAATGAAGTCCGACATGCCTACCTGTTGGCCGGCGCGCCCGGCATTGGACGGCGCAGCATGGCCCTGGCCTTCGCCTGCGCCATCAATTGCACCAACCCGCCTGCCCCGGGTGAGTACTGCGGTAAGTGCCGGGTCTGCCGCCAGACCCTCAGCCAGACCCAACCCGACCTGAGCATCGTGGAACCCGAAACCGAAGGCGGGATGATCAAGGTGGACCAGGTGCGCAAGCTGCAGCACAGCCTGTCGCTCACCCCCTACGAGGCCAGGTACCGTATCGCACTGCTGCTTAACTTCCAGCAAGCCAACGCGAATGCCCAGAACGCCCTGTTGAAGACCCTGGAAGAAGCCCCCGAAAAGGTCATCCTGCTGCTCACCACCGATTCAGCCGATAACCTGCTGCCCACCATCGCGTCGCGCTGCGAGATCCTGCGCCTGCGACCGGTAGCCGTGGACACACTGGAGAGCGCCCTGCAAGCGCGCTGGGGCTTTGCCGCCAGGGAATCGCACCTGTACGCGCGGCTCTCCAATGGGCGCACGGGACAGGCACTCAAAATGGCCGCGGACTCCGCCCTGCAGGACAAGCGCACCAGCCAGGTGGAGGAGTTCTTCCGCATACTGCCGCTCAACCGGCGCGAACGTTTTTCCGCTGCTGAACCGCTGGCGCGCAACCGCGACCAGCTGCGCTTCAGCCTGCAGGTTTGGCTCACGATCGCCCGTGATGTGCTCTTAATTCATGGAAAACAGGCTGCCAGGCTGACCAACCTGGATTACCGGGAGGAAACGCTCAGGCTGGCCGGCAATGTCTCTGCTGCCCAGGCGCTCGACCTGGTGAACCACCTCACCGAAGCCATGGACCAGCTGGAAACCAACGCCAACCTGCGCCTGATGTTGGATAACCTGCTACTTCAATTTCCCCGCGTCAACTGAATCCAATTGAATGCTGCCGCGTAGCGCCTGCTCCATCTGCTGAAAGGCAGTGGTGTAACGAAGTTCCTCCCTGCGGGGGCGCGAAAAGGTCACCGGAAAGTCCTGTAGGATGCGCCCGGGGCGCGGACTGAACACCAGCACCCGGTCGGAGAGCAGCAGCGCCTCCGAGATGGAGTGGGTCACCATGAGCACAGCCGTGCGCTGCGCCTGCCACAGGCGCAGCAGTTCAGCGCCCATCCTCTCGCGCGTCAGCGCATCCAGTGAGCCGAAGGGTTCATCCAGCAGTAGCAGGTCCGGTTCCTGGATGAACGCCCGTCCAATGGCCACGCGCTGGGCCATGCCGCCAGAGAGCTCCGCCGGCCAACTGCCGCCGAATTCCGTCAATCCCACCAGTTCAAGCATGTCTTCCACGCGGCGCTCGATCTCCCCTTTAGGCAGCCCGCGCAGCTCAAGCGGCAAGGCCACGTTCTCGCGCACGCTGCGCCAGGGCATCAGGTTGGCATGCTGGAACACCAATCCAATGCGCGGCCTGGTTTGCATGCCGTGGAAAGTGATGCTCCCGCTGCTGGGCTGCAGCAGTCCGGCGATGAGGCGCAGCAGGGTACTCTTGCCGCTGCCCGAAGGTCCCAGCACGCACAGGAACTCCTGGCTGCCCATATTGAAATTGATCTCCTGCAATGCCTCCAATGAATCCTCCGCGCCGCGGAAGATCATACCCAGCCGGCTCACCTGCAGAAAATCGTGGTTAGGTGAAGGGCTCAAGGCACATACTCATTCGTGAACGCGTAAGACAGGTCGACCTCTTTCGACATCAACCCCATCTCCAGCAGGATGGATTGCATGTTCTGCCAGGCCTGCGGGTTGGAATACCCCATCCTTTCGCCTTTCCACAATTCGATGGAATTCTTGAGAACCTGCATCTGCAGGTCGCGGTCGCTCTCATCCAGGTCGGTCACGTACTTCTTGCAGATCTCGTAGGCTTCATCCGGATGATCCGCTGCATACTGAATTCCTTTCAATGTAGCGACCACCATTTTTGCCACCAGCGCAGGGTTGTCATTCAAGGTCTTCTCATTGGTGATCAAGCCGTTTCCCACCAATTGAACCGAATCCGAGGTCTTGAAGAGCACAATGTCCTCGCCCATTTTTTCCAGTTGCGCGGGCTCATTGGCGATGTACACCACCACCGCGTCATCCTTGTCCTGCATGAGAACCTCCACCTGGTTGTACCCGACGGAATCCAGGGTCAGGTCAGATTCCTTCAGCCCGGCGGATTGCAGCATGGCCACCGCCCCGATATAGGACGCGCCGTACAGCCCGGGCAGTCCCAGCTTTTTCCCGCGCAAGTCGGTCAGCGACTGGATTCCCGAAGAGGCCTTGGCAGCGATACCCACCGGATATTGTTGGTACCACGCCATCACGTACACCACCGGCATTTCCTGCGCGCGCGCCATGAGCACTTGCTCGCCGGAGACAATGGCAAATTGGATCTCGTTGGTGGCGGTCAGCACTGTGTTGTCATTCTCCATGCTGTAGTCAATGTCCACCTGGATGTTTTCCTCGGCATAAAACCCCTTTTCAATAGCCACATACAGCGGCGCAAATTGCACATTGGGGATATAGCCGACCGGCAGTTTTACTTGGGTCACGACCTCAGGTTCAGATTTTTCTTTGCATCCAACCATAAGCAACAACATCAATGCCGCAACAACCAGGAATAATGACTTCTTTTTCATGCAATCCTCCCGAAATGAGTTTATCCTCTGTCAGCAGTTTTCCAGCGCGTAGCCCGACGTTCAGCCAGCATGGCTATGCCGTAAAGGCTGATCGCCATGATTATCAATGCGAAGATGGCAACGAACACCAGCGCAGTGTCGTACTGCCCGCGCCCCACGTTAATTAGAAACCCCAGCCCGCGGTCAGAACCCACGAACTCGCCCACCACCGCCCCGATCACCGAGAGCGTGGCGCCGATGCGCAGCCCGCCGAACAGCACCGGCAGCGCTGCCGGCACCTCCAGGTAGCGCAGTTTCTGCCAGCGGGTGGCCTGCATGGAGCGCATCAGGTCATAAAGATTGGCCGAGACGGCGCGGAAGCCGATCATGGTATTCACCAGCACGGGGAAGAACACGGTCATGGCGCACACGAGCACCTTGGAGAACACACCCGGTCCGAACCAGATGATCAGCAGCGGGGCAATGGCGATCGTGGGAATGGCCTGGCTGGCAACCAGGTAGGGGGAAAGCATCTTTTCCAGCAGGCGGGATTTGGCCAGGACGTAGCCCAGGCAGGTAGCCAGCAGGCTGCCGGCCAGCAAGCCCAGCAGCACCTCGTAGAACGTGACCCAGACGTGCGTCCACAGGCTGCCATCGCTCAGCATGCTCACCAGTTTCTGCCCTACTGCCGTCGGTGTGGGCAGCAGGAAAGCCGGCAGGTCCGCCCACTTGATGATCGCCAGCCAAACCCCCAGCAGCAGCACCAGGCTGATCAGTACCAGCCAGCCGTT
>DAONEZ010000205.1:0-3813 GCA_035403345.1 Anaerolineaceae bacterium | reverse complement strand
TGGGCAAGGCCCTGGGCGGCAAGAGCGCCGAGGGCAAGGGTGACTGGGAGGAGTACTTCAACGTGCTACCCAACGGCGGCAGCCACACCATCACCTTCAATCCTTCCATCCTGCGCGACCCCGAACACAAGCAGAAGTTCAAAGCTTACTTGCGCGGGTATAGCGAAAATGGCGGCAGTGCGCTGCAGATCAATAGGCTCAACGCCGACCTGCTGCGCGACGCCCAGAAGCACCCCGAGACTACCGCCACCTGCTGGTGCGCGTGACGGGCTACAACGCGTACTTCACCCAGATCGGCAAGGAACTGCAGGACGAGATCATTGCCCGCGAAAGTCACCAGATGTAATGACCATCGACGCCAACATTACCGGAACCATCCTGCACCTGCAGCGCCTGTCCACCGAGGATGGGCCGGGCATCCGCACCACCGTGTTCTTCAAAGGCTGCCCGCTGCGCTGCGCCTGGTGCCACAACCCGGAAAGCCTCAGCCTGAAACCCGAGGTGCAGTGGATTGCCAGCCGCTGCATCGGCTGCGACTCCTGCATCGAGGACTGCGAACAGCATGGGCTGACTCATGACACGGATGGTATCCAGCGCGAGCGCGCGGTTTGCATCGTGTGCGGGCGTTGCGTGGAAGCCTGCCCCTCCGGCGCCATGGAAATGCTCGGCCGGGAGGTGGAGGTTGGCGAACTTACCGCGGAGTTGCTGAAAGACCGCGCCTATTTCAAAAAATCAGGAGGGGGTGTCACCCTTTCCGGAGGCGAACCCAGCCTTCAGCCAGCCTTCTCAGCAGCGCTCATGCGAACGCTGAAGGCAGATGGCATCCACGTGGCGCTTGACACCTGCGGCCTGTCGAACCCGGATGCCTTTCGCGAACTGGCCGGGCTGGCCGACCTGATCCTGTTCGACCTCAAGCTGCTTGACCCTGCCGAGCACCTGCGCTGGACCGGGGTGGACAACACGCGCATCCTGGCCAATCTGGATATCGCGCGCGACCTGGTGGTGAACTCCGGCGGACACAAACAGTTGTGGATCCGCACCCCGCTCATCCCCGGCGCCACGGTGAGCCGCGAGAACCTGCGCGCCATCGCCGGTTACATTCACCAGGAGCTCAATGACGTGGTCGAACGTTGGGAATTGTGCGCTTTCAACAACCTGTGCCGCGACAAGTACGAACGCCTGGGCATGGAGTGGACCTTCAAGGAAACGCCGCTGATGACCGCCGCGGAACTGGAGCAGGCAGGCGAATGGGCGCGCTCGGACGGGTTTAACCCAGCGCGCGTGCTGGTCACCGGTGCAGCAAAAGTCGAGAATTAATTCAAGAAACAATTCACGGAGAGCCATGGACAGCAAACGATACCCCCACACCCGTTTTTCCGACGAAGACATGACCGACCTCGCCGCCGCGATGAAGGTCGGCATTTTAGCCACGGTGACCCCGCAGGGGCTGCCGCACCTCACGCTCATCACCACGCTCATGGCGAGCACGCCGGAGCGCATGGTGTTCGGGCAATTCATGGAGGGCAGCAGCAAGAAGCACGTGCTGCAGAACCCGAAGACCGGCTGGATGGTGATGGGGCTGGACAGGACCTTCCGGCGCGGCTTTGCTAATTATGATCATGCTGAAAAGTCCGGCAAGGATTATGACTTCTACAACAACCTGCCGCTCTTCCGCTACAACGCCTATTTCGGCGTGCATACAGTGCACTACATGGACCTGGTGGCGCACACCGGCAAGTACCCCTTGCCGATGAACAAGATCATCCCGGCTGCCATCGGCACGATGGTAGCCAAGACCCTCGCGAACAAACCGGGCAAGTTTGAGGTGCTCAACGGCTGGAGCAGAGCTTTCTATGACAAGATCGACAACCTCAAGTTCCTGGGGTACGTCAACGCCGATGGGTACCCGGTGATCATCCCCTGCATCCAGGCGCAGAGCCTGGACCGCGAGCACCTCCTGTTCTCGTTCGGTGCGTTCGGCGATGAACTGGAGCAGATCCCTGCCTTCGCGCCGCTGGCGGTATTCGGCATGGCGCTGAGCATGGAGGACGTGCTGGTGCGCGGCACCTACCAGGGCAGTCGGCGCATTGCGGGGATTAAGGTTGGCGTGGTGCAGTTGGATTGGGCGTATAACCCCATGCCGCCAGTCCCCCTGCAGATCTACCCGCCGGTGCCGGTGCAGACAGTGACGGATTTTTAGGTTCCCGAACCATAACCCAAAATTAATCGTATATCTTATTGATCCATTTCTTTTTTCGCACGCTATTGAAGGAGTAAACTATGGACGCTAAGATTCAGGAGTTCGTCAGTTCAAAACGCATCGCCGTGGTGGGCGTTTCGCGCACCGAGCAGAAGATGGGCAACGGCATCTACAAGGAGCTTAAACTACGCGGTTACGAGGTCTTCGGGGTCAACCCGCACCTTGAAACCATCGACGGGGATAAATGCTATCCCTCGCTGGCTGAACTTGCCGGCAAGGTGGACGCAGTGGTGATCTGCGTGCCCTCGCAGCAGGCAGCGCTCGTGCTGCGCGACGCCGCAGCAGCCGGCATCAAAAAGGTCTGGCTGCAGCAGGGCTCGCAATCCCTCGAAACCGCCAAAGTCGCAAAGGAAGCCGGGATCAGCCCGGTGGAGGGCAAGTGCATCCTGATGTACGCCGGCGAGGTCAAGTCCATTCACGCTTTCCACCGCTTCTTCGCCAAACTCTTCGGACAGTACTAAGCTCATGTCCAAGATTCTTGTTGCCTATTCCACCAACTCGGGTTCCACTGCCGCAGTTGCGCAAGCCATTACCGATGAACTCACCCTCGCGGGGCATAACGCTGAGGTGCTGCCCCTCGCAAAGGTTGCAGACCTGGACGCGTACGACTCGGTCATCCTCGGCGCTCCCATGATCTTCGGCTGGCACAACGAAGCACGCAGGTTCCTCAGGCAGCACAGACGCGAACTGGTGGCAAAAAAGGTGGCCCTGTTCGCCTGCGCCATGCGCCTGACGGTCCTTCCCGGTGAAGCGCTGCCAGAGTTTCCTATTGAAATAGATCCCAACCTGGCGTCAGAGCCGCAGACCGCTGGCAAGTTGAACTTCAAGGAGCGCTTCACCGCGCTGGGGCATTACCTGCAGGCGATGCTCAAGGCAGCCCCGGATGTCAAGCCGGTGAGCGTGGCATTCTTCAAGGGTTGCCTGGACATGCGCAAGCTCAAGTGGTGGCAGGCAGCTTTCGTGATGCTGGTGGTACAGGCCACCCCTGGAGATTACCGGGACATGGAGTTTGTGAGGGTTTGGGCGAGAAAATTAAGAATTTTGATCTAACCAGCCCAGGTTTTTCTGATAAATAAATTCATCGGGGTCGAGCGCTGCTTGACCCCGATTTGTCGAATTTTGAATAATCCGCGGAAATTCGCGGACAAACTTTTTTTCAGTTACAATAACCCCCTATGAAAAAATCCATCGTTTTCGACTTCGGTCAGGTGCTCATCCAATGGAGCCCTTACTTTCTCTACCGCAAACTGCTGCCCTCTGACGAGGCCATCCGTGAATTTTTGGAAGAAATAAAGTTCAACGAGTTCAACCCGCGCATGGACGCCGGCTACTCCTTCGAGCAGACCCGCGCCGAGGTGCTGAGCCGTCACCCCGGCAAGCGCGACCTGGCCGACGGCTTTTTCTCGCGCTGGACGGAGTGCTCCGGCGAGCCGAACCAGGACGTGGTAGCACTGATGCGCGAGCTCAAGCGCGCCGGGTACCCGGTGTATGGGCTGAGCAACTGGTCCGCCGAGACCTTCGCCTGGGTCAAACCGCGCTATGCCTTCCTGGAG
>DAONEZ010000204.1:0-3821 GCA_035403345.1 Anaerolineaceae bacterium | reverse complement strand
CCCGTTGATAGGACTATAATGCTCTACATTAACAAGAAGGAATTAGAGGTGTAATTATGCCGATATATACATATCGGTGCGAAAATTGCGGCATTCAATTTGACCAGACTCAAAAATTTTCCGACTCGCCATTGACCAAATGCCCGGATTGTGGAAAAAAGAGCCTGCGCAAAGTGTATACCCCGGTCGGCATCGTATTCAAGGGATCCGGTTTTTACGCCACGGATCACCGTTCGCCCTCCGGCATGAAGTCCAGTTCTGCGCACCATTCGGATGAATCCAAATCCGAAGCCAAATCAGACTCAAAATCCGAGTCCTCAACGGAAAGCAGCACGCCAGCGCCAGCCCCTAAAGAAGCGCCGGCCTCCAGCGGCAGCAGCGAGAAAAGTTAGCAACCATTTAATAGAGATAATCCCCGTCTGCACAGGCGGGGTTTTTGCGTTATAGTTGCCGGCAGGCATTGATAGAGTTTGGCAATATTGGATAGAATTTGATAGATGCCGGAACCTAGACTAAACGCATCTCGCGAGGCAAACATGAGATCAACCCAACATCATAGCAGCAATACCACGAAAGGCCGGCCCACCCGTGCGCAGCGCAAACTCCGCGCCCAGCAAATCATCATGGTGGTCATCGGGCTGGTGGTCATCCTTTCCATGGTGTTTGCGCTGGTGATGAATTACTGAGAGGAAAAATGCCTTCAAATAAAAAGTGGTTCTGGTTGGCTGCCCTGGTGTCAGCCTGGTTATTCGATTTCCTGTTCTGGAGCAAGCCCATCGGGGTTTCCTTCTTCATCTGGTTAGCCGTTCTAATGGCAGCCGGGTTCCTGTTAGCGGGCATCGAGGGCAAACGCCCTTCCTGGAGAAGCCTGCTCATTGCGGTGCTGACCGCCTTCTTCGCCTCGGTCAACGCCTGGCGCGGACAGGAAATGATCCGCATGATCAGCGCCCTGCTGGCCTTTGGCGGCTTGCTGCTGCTGGCTGCCACGTTCCTGAACGGTTTTTGGCCGTGGTACCGCCTAAGGGATTACTTAGTGGAATTCATGCGAGTTCTGGCGGGCGGGTTTACCGGCGGTGTGCGCCTGTTGAATCAACCGAAAGAACAGACGCCATCGGATGGACCCGGGAATAAAACTGCGTGGCGCAGGTTGCTGCCCATCCTGAGGGGCGTGCTGATCGCCCTGCCCATCGTGGCTGTACTTGGGGTGCTGCTTTCCTCCGCTGACCCGGTGTTCGGTGACTGGATGAAGCAGGTGTTCAACCTGGAAAAACTGCCTGAGTACCTCTTCCGCCTGTTCTACATTCTGGTGATCGGCTTCATCCTGGTGGGGGTGTACCTCAATGCGGTTCATCCTTCCGGTAAGGTTGAAAAACCGGCCCCCAACACCCCCTGGGTCAAGACCTTCCTGGGTTGGACTGAAACCGGTATCATCCTGGGCGCGGTCGTACTGCTCTTCCTGACGTTTATTTTTATCCAGGTGCGATACCTGTTCGGCGGAGCTGCCAACATCAGCGAAACCGGCTATACCTACGCTGAGTACGCCCGGCGCGGGTTTGGTGAACTGCTTGGAGTGGCGGCTCTGAGCCTGATGTTATACCTGGTGCTGGGATCGGTAGCCAAACTTGAAAGCCGCTTTGCCCGTACCGGTTTCAAAGTTCTGGCGGTTGCCCTGATGGCCAGTGTGCTGGTTATCCTGGCCTCGTCTCTGCAGCGCCTGATGCTGTATGAGGACGCCTACGGATTCTCCCAGTTGCGCACCTATACGCACATTCTCATCGTATGGCTGGCTGCTCTCATCACCGTGACCATTGTGTTCGAACTGCTTTCCCGCCGTGGACACTTCGCCCTGGCACTGCTGGCTTGCGTGGTGGGCTTCGGCATCACCCTGGCGGTGATCAACGTGGATGGTTTCATCATCGACCGCAACGTGGCACGTGCCCGCGCCGGCAGTGAGCTGGACGTGAATCACATTAACTCCCTGTCAGCCGACGCAGTTCCTGCCCTGCTGCGCAACTACCAGTCAGCGGGGCTGCCGCAGGAAGTGAAGGACGGTCTGGGAGCTGCCCTGGCCTGCCGCCAGAAACTGCTGGAAGATACGACCCCGCGCCCCTGGCAGGCCTTCAACCTCAGCCAGGCTCGTGCAGCGCGGCTTCTGAAAAGCAACTCTCAATTGTGGAATGGATACCATCCTTACAAGGACCAATTTGGGAGCTGGAAGATTTTTATTGAGGGCGAGCCAGTATTTTGTAACGGGTCTGGTTACGGAATGGATTGACCAAAAAAGCCCGCCTGAATATTATCCGATTTTGAAATCCTCCCGGAGAACGCTCTTTCTCCGGGAGTTTGCACTTTTATATGGAGGTGCAGTTCCCTTATGCTTCGGCGGTTTCCTGTTTTTCAATGGAAAACGGGCTGGTTTGGAACCAGCCCCTGTTCATTTCCCCGGAAGAAACTTATCCATAAACCTGCGGGTCATATCCCCCAGCGGTTCGTCCAGGATGCTGTACACCTTTTCCTCGATCTCTCTTGGCACACCGCCGTAGAAGGCCTGGGCGATGCCTCCGGTGATGCAGGCGATGGTGTCGCTGTCACCGCCCAGCGACACAGCCTTGCGAATGGCGTCCTCGTAATCCTTGGATTCTAAAAAGGCGATCATCGCTTCCGGCACCGAGCCCTGGCAGGACACGTCGAACTCGTACCCCGGGCGGATCTCGTCCACGGTGCGCTCCAGGTCATAGCCGAAGGTGGACTGAATATACTCCTTGATCTCCGCCTTGCTCTTGCCGGTGCGCGCCAGGAAGATGGCCGCAGCCGTGGAACAACCGCCCTTGATGCCTTCGGGGTGATTGTGAGTGGTGGCGGTGAAGCCCTGGGCCTGGAACAACGTCTCTTCTAGCGTATCGTAGGCATACCCGGCCGGGCTGATGCGCATGGCAGCTCCGTTGCCGAAGGAATTGTAAGGCTCGCGCTTCTTTCCGCGTGCCCAATGAAAGAAATTCCCGCCAAAACCGGCATCCGGATAACGCGCGAAATACGCGTGCATTTTGTCCACGTAATCCTCGCCGCTCAGGATGCTATCCGCCAGGGCGATGGTCAGTACGGAATCATCCGTGAAATAATTCCCCGGTGAGAACAAGGGGAAATCCATGCTTTTCATGTTTGCGAATTCGTAAATGGAACCGATGATATCCCCGGCGATTGCGCCAATCATATGAGATCCACCCTCCTTTTTATCGGGTCATGCAAAACTCCGTCCCAACCGAATTTCTCCAAGTCCACCACGCCCTCGAGATCAAAAACGATGCCTTCCTCTTCAAGCAGCATGCGCTGCACCTGGGTGCCCATACCGTAGCCGTGTGGGCTGATCATGCCTTTTGAGTTGATCACCCGCTGCCAGGGCACGTCCTGTTCCCCGCTATCCCGCAGGGCGGAGAGGGCAAAGCCCACCATCTGGGCGGAACAGCGCCCCACGATGCGCGAGATCTGTCCATAAGACGCTACCTTGCCGAGCGGGATCTGGCGCACCACCATGTAAATCAGGTCGTATAGTTTTGGTTCGGTATCCATAATCCTATTATACAGGCGCCTGAAAACTGAAATGAGTGGCTTCATGGTAGAATCTTTGGCATGAAACGTTGGCAATTCTGGTTGGGAGTGGTCATCAGTGCCATCTTCCTGTATTTTGCCCTGCGGGGATTGAACCTGGGGGATTTCTGGTCCGCTGTGAAAAGCGCGAACTACTGGTGGATCTTTCCGGGCATCGCTGTCTATTTTATTGGTGTTTGGGTGCGCGCCTGGCGCTGGCATTACCTGCTACGCCC
>DAONEZ010000203.1:0-3826 GCA_035403345.1 Anaerolineaceae bacterium | reverse complement strand
GTGAATGAATTGCAGCGCCGCGGGTTGAAATTCCCCGTGCTGATTGGCGGGGCAGCTATCAACCAACGCTTCGGACGGCGCATCCTGCGCAGCGAGGACGGCAGCGTTTACGCCCCGGGCGTATTCTATTGCAAGGATGCCTTCGAAGGTCTGTCCACCATGGATGCCCTTTCAAACGCAGAGACCCGCACCGCGATCCTGGCGCGTATCGCCCGCGAATCCGAGGTGGAATATGGGATGGCAGCAGGTCAGGAACCGAAGACCAGCGCAACCGCCGTTTCAACGGTCAAGCCGGCTGAACGCATCCCGCAGGTCCCTTCCTACGGTGTGCGCGTGGTCAAACAAATGCCGCTCGAACTGGTGTTTGAACATCTTTCGAAGAACGAACTCTTCCGCCTCTCCTGGGGAGCAAAGAACACACACGGAAAAGAATGGGAAAAGCTTAAGGCGGAATACGAAACCCGACTGGCTGCCATGCGCAAGACCGCCATGGAAGAGAAATGGCTCGTACCGCAGGGCGTGTACGGTTATTGGCCGGCACAATCCAGCGGAGATGACCTCCTGGTGTATGCCCCGGACTCCGTGGCAGCAGGTAAACCTCAAGAATTGACCCGCTTCCACTTCCCGCGCCAGACCTTCGGGGATTTCCTGTGCCTGGCAGACTACTTCTCCAGTGTGGACTCGGGGCGTATGGACGTGGTTGCCCTGCAGGTTGTCACGGTCGGCGAGGAGGCCACGCGCCGCTTCGACCGGCTGCAGGCTGCCAATGATTATACTGAAGCCTACTTCTCGCATGGATTGGCGGTACAGACCGCTGAAGCTGCTGCCGACTACCTGCACCAGCATATCCGCCGCGAATTGGGCCTGGCCCCCGAGCAGGGCAAGCGTTATTCCTGGGGATATCCCTCCATCCCGGACCTGCCGGACCATGCCCGCGTGTTCGAGCTGCTGCCTGCTGAAAAGGAACTGGGCATGCACCTGACCTCCGCTTTCCAACTGGTGCCGGAACAATCCACAGCTGCCATCATCCTGCACCACCCGGACGCGAAATACTACACCATCGGTGAAACGCGCGTGGAACAACTGCTCAAGTAGGCGGCTATGACTAAACGCGAGAACTTCCTGACCCTGCTGGAACAAAAAGGTGCCTTGTTATCCGACGGCGCCATGGGCACCCTGCTGCACCAGCAGGGCGTCACTTCCAGCACCGGTTTTGACGAATTAAACCTGACTCAATCTGAAGTGATCGAAAAAGTCCACCTGGCCTACCTGGCAGCCGGAAGCGATATCCTGCAAACCAACACCTTTGGTGCAAACCGCATCAAGCTGACGGGCTACAATCTGGCGGACAAGATCGCCGACATCAACACCCGCGGGGTGGAAATTGCGCGCCAGGCGATTCGGAAAAGCGGTATTCCCGCATTAGTAGCCGGTGATATTGGTCCACTGGGAGTACGCCTGGCACCATTTGGACGCGTGCAGTTGGCAGAAGCCCGCGAGGTGTACGCGGAACAGATTACCATCCTGGCCAAAGCAGGCGTAGACCTGCTCATCATTGAGACCATGACGGATCTGTACGAGGTAGTTGAGGCGGTGAGCGCCGCTTGCGAAGTTGCGCCTGACCTGCCCGTGATCGCCTCGATGACTTACACGCGCGACAACCGCACCCTGCTGGGAGATACCCCTGCCAAAGTTGCCCGCCGGCTGTACGAAGCTGGTGCAGACCTGGTGGGGGTGAACTGCTCCGGCGGTCCTAACCAGATCCTGAATATCCTGCGCCAGATGCGCCAGGCCGTGCCGCAGGCCCGTTTTTCGGTCATGCCCAACGCCGGCTGGCCGGAGCAGGTGGAAGGGCGTATCATGTACCCCGCCGCGCCGGAATATTTCGGTGATTACGCCCTGGCCTTCTGGCAGGACGGCGCCAGCGTGGTGGGCGGTTGCTGCGGCACCACCCCGCAGCACATCGCCGCCATGTCCAGAGCCCTGCAGAAGATTGGCACGTTTGAACGGCACGTGGTCACAACTGCCACGCGTGAGGCAGCGCAGCCAGCCGCGAGCGGGCAAACCCAGCCACCCACAGAGCTGGCACGCAAATTGGCGGATGGCAGCTTCGTCATCGCCGTTGAGATGGACCCGCCGCGCGGGCTTTCCATGCACAAACTGCTGGCAGGTGCCAGCCTGCTCAAAGAAGCCGGCGCCGACGTGATCGACGTGGCCGACAGCCCCATGGCGCGCATGCGCATGAGCCCCTGGGCAGTCTGCAGCCTGATCCAACGCAAAGTGGATATTGAGACCGTGCTGCACTTCCCCACCCGCGGGCGCAACGTGCTGCGCGTGCAGGGCGACCTGCTGGCCGCCCATGCCCTCGACGTGCGCAACGTGTTCGTGGTGATGGGCGACCCGACCTCGATCGGGGATTACCCGGACGCTTCGGATAATTATGATTTCGTTCCTTCGGGACTGATCAAGCTCATCAAGCAGGGTTTCAATGCCGGCCTGGACCACTCCGGGGCTGAGATCGGCGAGCCTACCAGCTTCTTCATCGGCTGCGCTTTGAACCTGAACCCGGCCAATATGGCGGACGAGATCAAAAACCTCAAGCGCAAGCTCAAAGCCGGTGCGGATTTTATTCTCACGCAGCCCATTTATGATGAACGCCTGGTGGATGCCTTCCTGGACGCCTACCAGGGCGAAAATGGCAAGCTGCCTGTCCCGCTCATCGCTGGACTGTTACCCCTGGCGAGTGCACGCCACGCAGCCTTCCTGCAGCAGGAAGTACCTGGCATCGAGATCCCGGCCTTTATGCGTGAACGCATGGACAGCGCCGGGGAAAATGCAGCCCAGGCCGGGGTGGAATTGACCATCGATCTCACCCGCAGGATTAAATCCAAAGTCCAGGGCATCTACCTGATGCCAGCCTTCGGGCGTTACGACCGCGCCGCGCAGATCATCGAAGCAGCCAGAGACTGAATCATTTCCCGCAAAATCGGCTATGATTACATTACCTGGAGCCGAATGAAAATCCTCGTAATTTCTGACATTCATGCCAATCTCACTGCCCTGGAAGCCGTACTGCGATCCGCGGGTTCGTTCGACGCCACCTGGTGCCTGGGTGACCTGGTGGGCTACGGCCCGGACCCCAACGAATGTGTACAGCGTGTTCGAGCGCTGCCCAACCTCACCTGCGTGAAGGGCAATCATGACGAAGCCGTGAGCGGCACTGATGACCTGGAGGAATTTAATGGGGATGCCCGGCGTGCCGCTTTGATGACGCGCCAAATGATCACCCCTGAGAACATGAGCTTCCTGCAATCCCTGCCGGATATGGTGGAACGGGAAGCCGTCACGCTAGTGCACGGTAGTCCACGGAACCCGGTTTGGGAATATATATTGGAGAAATCCACAGCCCGCCAGAATTTCGCAAGCTTCGGCACCGATTGCGCCATCGTGGGACACACGCACTTCCCCATGATCTTTGCCCTGGATGCTGACGAACACAAGGTACATACATTCATCCCCCTTGCAGACGTACCGGTGAACCTGGTGGGACGCACCATTCTCAACCCCGGTTCTGTCGGGCAGCCGCGCGATAACGATTCGCGTGCCAGTTTTGCCATTCTCGAACCCGCGAGCATGACCTGGGAACTCCGGCGGGTGACTTATGATATTGCTGCCGTGCAGGAACGCATCCGCCTGAAAGGGCTGCCTGCCAGGGGAGCTGACCGCCTGGCGGACGGATGGTAGGTCGGAACTTTTACTCTCATCCTTGCGTCAAAGTTGCAGAAAATAAAACGCCGCTTTTCATAATTGGATTGGAGGAGAAATG
>DAONEZ010000202.1:0-3863 GCA_035403345.1 Anaerolineaceae bacterium | reverse complement strand
AGCGGTGACTGGAAATTAATCACCACCATCCTTCTTGAACACATAGATCGACCATCCAATTGTTTCCCGCCCCCACTTCAGGTAGCTCGCGCGATTTTCCCTTACCCGCTTCAACACCTCTTCCACATCAGGGTCATCCGGATGCGCCTCTGCCCACGCTGCCGCCGCATACCACTGCAGACCCTCATACCTGTCCCAGTCATCCTGGCTGCTCACCAGCGTGTACACCAGCTCGAGGCCAAGTTCCTGTCCTGCCGCCGCATTCTCGTAATGCGTTCCGAACGAGTCCCGGGCTTCTCCAATGGCTGCCAAATATTCTGCTTCCGGTTCCTTGCGCCAGTAAGGCTCCCCCACCACGATCCAGCCTCCGGGGGCCGCCATCTCCTGCAGGGCTTTGAGTGTTCCTTTGTGACCGCCATAGATCCAGCTTGCGCCAATGCAGGCCACCAGGTCAAAACTACCCGGCTTTTCCGGCACAAATTTCGCCCCATCCATCTCCAGGAAGGTCAGTTGAGCCCCTGGAGCGCGTTGCTGGCATTTTTTCTCTGCGTCCGCAATATGGAACGGTGAGATATCAATCCCCGTTCCTTCTATCTTGTACCGTTCAGCCAGGCGGATGATGAACTCACCCTTCCCCGTGGCGATCTCAAGTACTTTTGCGCCGGGTTCCAGGCGCAGGAGCGTGATGAGCTCCGTAAATTTCTCGACACTCGTCGGGTTGCAGATCACGTGCTCCCGATGGGTGATATCAAAAAACTTCCAAATGTCCATTTTCAATCTCCTGGTAGAACGACCAAATAAGGTATTTTGGATCAGAAGTAATTATACAGAATCCCTTTACTCGCGCACCACAAAAGGACTATCCGGAAAATACCTGATGCTCCAGGTTGAGGTCCAGTTCTGGTCAGGGAATTCCAAAGATTTTGAGCTAACGCCACATAGATGTCGCGCGTAAAGAAAATCAGGAACTTAGTGGAGACCCTCCACAAAGCTGCCCGATTACGGGAATCATTTCATGCTAACCATTTAACATTGTCAGTGAGAATACCCATCTTAAACACTTATCTTTAGCAGCCGGTTGAAGCTGATCATTCCTGCTTTCTTTAGCGCAAAAACTGAGTATTGGTTCTTAACAAAGCATCCCGCAATGGGTCGGATCCCCGAGTCTTGACATTGGTGTATTAAATTAATAAGCGTCAGCGCTCCATATCCTTTTCCACGTTCGTTTCCGAGGACAAACATACCGATGCTTGCCAGGTCGCTGAACAACCTGCTCTTTTCAATGATGCCATATGAAACAATATTTTCACCGTCTCTTCCTATAAACAGTTCCCCGTTCTTGATATTGTTCTCCAGGTTTTTGAAGAATCCGCCATCGGTATTCCTAATCCCCGGAATGTCAGTCTCTTCTGCTTTCATCAAACCAAATCCTGGTTTGCCAGGTTGAGGGAAACCTGGCTGGAATACATAATCCTGAACAACGACTTCCTTCTGTATATCCAAGGACATCAATAAAAGTAGTCTATCGGAAGTAGAACAATATATTTCCTTGGCTTTACTAATCGCAAGGACCTCCAGGAATAATTCCTGGGCTCTGGGCAAGTACTTTCCATCGATGACAAATTGTGTCAGCATGACATGGTCAAAAACGGAGTAGTATCCGCATTTTTTGCCATCCAGAAAGATCACAAAATGAGTTGATTCAATAATGTGGTCTTCATAATAAGTGTCAATTAGCTCTGTGTACCTCGCCACATTTGCCTGGATTTCCAGTTTCATCTCATCAAACGGCTTTTCGATAACTACGATACTCATACTTGGCCTTTCATGCATATATATTTCAACTGATCATAAAGCGATTGTCATTCAAAAAGGTAACGCGAACGATTTTGTTTTTGCGGTCACGACTGACCGTTCAATAGGTTTGAAACCAGTCCCCTCCTGGCATGTACAATACCTGTGCGAACTCCATTCAAAATCAAGTCCCTCTTTTCCACATCATCAAGGTCTTGTGTTAAATTATCATCAAGGACTGATTAGAATGCTCTTAAAGAGTCTAGAACTACCTAGTCTTTGTTCGCGCGTTTTACGACCTTATCCAGACCAACCATCAACAGGATTACCAACCCGATCGGCACCAGACCGCCCAGCATACACAGTAAACCGAGCAAGGCGGCTTGACCGCCATAAAAATACCAGATCAGCCCCAGTCCCACCAGGAATAGCAACGCCAATCCCCCGATGATCAATCGAACAGTAGTTTGAGAAGCATATTTACGAAGGTCGCGAGTCATTTTCACCATTAGTCCGGCTTCAAATTAGTGGATTCACTATATCACAAGAACAAAGTTACCCCTCATGGGAGATTGCGATGATCATTCTTGATTTGACTTTGCTGCATAGGTGTTAAAGAACTCAAGAATCATCTCCATGTCACTCCAGCCATGCCCGCCCTCCGCCTTGCGCAAGTAAGTCACCTCCTTGCCAAGTGATTCCAACAACGAGACAAACTTATCAACCGGTCCGATGGGAGCCCTGGTATCGTCCATAGTGTGAAAGATCAGGAGTGGAACGTCAATTTCGTCGGCCCATTGAAGGGCGGAGCGTCTTGCATATTCTTCGGGCACCTCATCCGGCGTTCCTCCAACCCGGTAAACCAACACAGCTTTCATATGTTCATCCCGTTGGTCGTAAACAGCCACCAGGTCGGGTACGCCGCTGATCACGATGGCTGCTTTGACCCTCTCATCCATCCGGATGATCTCGAAGGTCATGATGCTGCCGCGGGAACTCCCCAGCATGACGATATGATCCTTATCTGCGAAAGTGCAAAGTTCGATGAAATCCATCAATTTGATCACGTCGTGCACATCATCTCCCCCGAACTCGTCTTTGCCGGTGCCTTCGCGCGTTTCACGGTATTGGCTCATCAGGATGATCGCGTCAAACTGCATCGCAATTTTCGCCGGCGAATGAGAATCAATGGCGGCAAAATCAGCCTGGCCGCCGCGGTTGGCAACCAATACCGGGTATGGTTCCGGCCGCTCAAGGTAATCCCGCGGGGCAGCCACATATCCCACGACCACATAGCCATCGCTCAGGTATTGGAGCTCATAGGATATGGCTCCCTGGTCTATCTCTTCGATTCCGGTAACAATTTCCTTCATCGATATCACATCAGGCTGAGTTGCCATTTCCTGGATACTGTTGATCACTTGTGGGGGGAGACTGGCGGTTGTTGGAGAGGGAGTAACAGCCGTTTTTACCGGTAATTCCGTGGTTGCGGGTGATGGCGTGATGGACGGAGTAACGTTGATGGTGCCGGCGGATGGGACAGGCGCGCACGATGCGAGCAGGAAGACCGATGAAAGCAGGAGTCCAAAAACTGTTTTACGGTTCATGGTAAATGGAATACTAGAAACTGACGTTTATGGTCTCAAATAGCTCGGCACCTTTTCTGCTGAGCTCTGTATTCCACTTCTCGATCAATTGGGGGGCATCCTTGCTGTAGCTGCTGTGACCGTCGCTGACCAGCCTGACCCTGAAGCCCTCTTCGAGCGCTCCGAGGCAGGTGGCTTTCACGCACCCATGGGTGACAAGACCTGTGACGACCAGTGTGTCGATTCCGCGTTTTATCAGCTCTTCCCGAAAGTTGGTTCCCTCAAATGCATTCGGGTGCACTTTGTGGATGACTGTCTCACCATCGGCTGGCTGAATATCGGGATGCAACTTCCAGCCATCTGAGCCCATTTCGAGATTTTTTTCACTGGAGTGCTGGATGAAAAACACAGGCGTACCTTTCCGCCTGGCTTTGCTGATTAAGGAGTTGATGTTCAGAAGAAGTTGATGCGCTTGATAGATCG
>DAONEZ010000201.1:0-3881 GCA_035403345.1 Anaerolineaceae bacterium | reverse complement strand
ATGTTTTCCTGCATCAGCTCCTGGATCTCGGCTGCCAGGATGGGAACTTTCCAGAGCGGGATGTTATGCAACTTCATGAAGTTCGCCGCATTCAAGCCCTTGAGGAGCTGCATATTGCTCTTATCCAGGCGCGGCAGATGGTTCTTGTCAGCCAATTCATCTGCCAGCCCAAGCATAAAGGGCATGGTGTCAGCCAGCGTGCCATCAAAGTCGAAGATCATCAGCGAATACGTCATTTTTACCTGAAGCCTGATTATACCGTTGGTTGCCATAATCCCGGTGTTTCTATACCAAATCTTCACTTCTTTTTCAACCGGGAAGATTATCTTTAGCCTGTAATAAATCTAAATGAGGAAAAAATGAAAAAACAACATCAAAATTGGTGGATCGATCTTTTCTTACTGGCTGGATTGCTGGCGAGTTTCTACCTGGAGCTGACCGGGGTGGTGCTACATCAGTGGTTAGGCGCCGGCCTGGCACTTCTCCTTTTGGTTCATACCCTCGTGCATTGGAGCTGGGTAAAGGCTGTTGCCAGGCGGTTCTTTACGAATCCCGGTCAGCGTAACTGCTGGTTTGCCCTGATGAACCTTTTACTGCTGGGCGGTTTCGCAGGCATCGTGGTCACCGGTGTGATCATCTCCACCTGGTTGAACCTGCCACTGAAGAACTATGCTGCCTGGTCAAGCCTGCACACCTGGCTTTCAGTAGCCACCTTGGGGCTGACCGTGCTCAAGCTGGGCTTTCACTCGCGCTGGATCCTTTCCACGACCCGTTCACTTTTCCTGCGCGCCGGGCATGCGCTTAATGATTCTGTACTGGTGCCTGCGGCAGCGCCCTTGCGTACCAATGAGGTTAACGTCGAGCGGCGGCGCTTCCTGGTGATGATGGGTGTCATCGGTGCCGGCTCTGTGCTGGCGGTCTCCAACCTGTTCCCGGCGCGCGCTGCCCAGGCGGATAATGACCTAGCTTCCCTGGCAACCCTGGATGAAACCGACCTCGACTCTCTGTGGACAGCATCCCAACAGGGGTCACCAGTGTCGAGTTCGACGGTCTCCGACTCCATAACGCTTGAGGATGTGCCAGAGGAGGTGGTTATAGCGGAGAGTGATTCACTGTCCAGCGCCGATGCTTACTGCACAGTGGAATGCCGGCGCGGGTGTTCCTTCCCGGGGCACTGCCGCCGATATGTGGACCAGAACGGCAACGGCTTGTGTGACAAGGGGGAATGTCTTTAGGGGGTGACCGGTTCCTGGTTTTGTTTGTCCGGAAAGAGGCGATTGGTCAGGGCAACTTGACCAATCGTTCTTTCTAACTTAGACTAAATTAACAATCCGTTCCGAGGGAGTGATCCACAATGATGATGCACGGCATGCGCAGGTTAGCCAACACGGCCGATGAAAAACCCACCTTAACCTGGCCGCTGATCAAGCGGGTTTTTGGGTACGCCAAACCTTACTGGGGAAAACTTCTGCTGGTACTCATCCTCATCATGGCGAGCTCAGGTCTTTCTTTGCTTTCGCCGCTCATTTTCCGCCAGATGATCGACCATGCCATCCCGGCCGGGGATGTGAAGCGCCTGGTCTGGCTGGCTATTGCCCTGCTGCTGGTTCCGGCTCTAAATGGATTCATGAACGTCTGGCAACGCCGGCTGAATTCCACGGTGGGAGAAGGCGTGATCTACGACCTGCGCGTGGCGCTGTATTCCACCCTGCAGCGCATGTCACTGCGTTTCTTCACCAACACCAAAGTCGGCGAGTTGATGAGCCGGCTGAACAACGATGTGGTCGGCGCGCAGAACGCAGTCAGCAACACGCTGGTGAACCTGGCAGCCAATTTCATCCAGCTGGCAGCGCTGCTGGCGGTCATGTTTGCCCTCGAGTGGCGGCTGACCCTCATCAGCCTGGTGGTCATGCCGCTATTTGTCTTTGCGGCGCGGAAACTGACCACCCGCCTGCGGGATATCGTGCGCAAACAGTTGGAAGCCAATGCTTCGATGAACGCCATGATGAACGAGACGCTTAACATCGGCGGGGCGCTGCTGGTGAAGCTCTTCGGACGGCGGGTCCTGGAAACGGAGCGTTTCTCAAAACGGGCTAAACAGGTCAAGAACTACGGGGTCGAGCGCACGTACACCGGCTCCTTCTTCATGGCGATCATCGGCCTGGTTTCAGCTGTGGGTACTGCCATCATCTACGGACTGGGCGGGTATTACGTGATCAAAGGTGCATTCACTGTGGGAACCATCGTGGCCTTTGGCTCCTACCTGGGCAGCCTGTACGGCTCGCTGCAGGGCCTGGCGAACGCCCCGGTTGACTTCGCTTCTTCTATTGTGAGTTTTGAGCGCGTGTTCGAGGTGATCGACCTGCCTGTGGAAATTTCAGAAAAGCCTGATGCCGTTGTCCTCACGGATGTTAAGGGGGAACTCAGGTTTGACCAGGTGACCTTTGCCTACCAGACTGGTGACGAAAAGTTGCTCAGCGATGTGCACCGTTATGGCAGCCTGGACAGCGTATCCACCACATTGTCCGAGGGTGAACCGGAACCCGAGCAGGAGGAAGCCCGCTCACAGGCACGCGGCAATGCGCTGGAGGATGTGAGTTTCTGTGTGGAACCCGGCAAGCTGGTAGCCCTGGTGGGTCCCAGCGGAGCCGGCAAGACAACCCTCACTTACCTGATCCCGCGACTGTACGACCCCACCTCGGGCAGCATTCACCTGGACGGGCATGACCTGCGCGACGTGACCCTGCAATCGCTGTCCGGGCAGATCGGCATGGTCACCCAGGAAACCTACCTGTTCCACGACACTATCCGCACCAACCTCATTTATGCACACCTCGACGCAACGCAAGAGGAGCTGGAGGAAGCCTGCCGGGCGGCTAACATTCACAACTTCATCAGCCAGCTGCCCGACGGGTATGACACCGTAGTTGGGGAGCGTGGATACCGCCTGAGCGGCGGGGAGAAGCAGCGCATCGCCCTGGCGCGGGTGATCCTGAAGGATCCGCGCATCCTTGTGCTCGATGAAGCTACCAGCAGCCTGGATAGCGAGTCTGAAGCGCTCATCCAGGACGCGCTCAAACGAGTGATGGCCAAACGCACCAGCATCGTCATTGCCCACCGCCTCAGCACCATCCTGGCGGCTGATTTAATCCTGGTGGTTGACCGCGGGCGGGTGGTGGAGCAGGGCAGGCACGCTGACCTGGTGCAAATGGGCGGATTGTATGCCCATTTATATGAGACCCAGTTTAGAAATGTGAAAACACCATAGAAAAAAATGAGTCCGGGTTCTACCGGACTCATTTTTTACCTGGAATGACCCTGAACTAAGGAATTAATTCCAGTAACAGTTTGTAACAGGTGCCAGCCAGCCCGTCGCGAGAACAAACGGTCACTTCGCTCTTGATCTTATTACCGGTCACATCCATGGGGAATTGACCCGGGTTACAGGTGGAGACGATGGCTGCTTCTTTGGGCAGCAACTCCTCGCTGCTTTTATACTTGGCGCCATTGCTCCACTGCGTGAACTTGTCGCTCATGTGGGTCAACCAACTGTCGGTGCCGGCCAGCTTGCTTTCGATCTTAACCGATTCCAGCTTGAGCGTGCCGGTATTGGTGATGTTGAAGTTCAACGCCATGCCACTGCCACACTTGGTGACCCCGGCGAAGACTGCGGTGAACGGCTGCGGAACCGGGGTGGGGGTATAAGTGGGCCTGGGGGTGGGCATGGGGGTGAACAATGGCAGGATCTCCGCGCGTCCGTTCACCGTGCTGGAAGCGCCCCATAACCAGCAGGTGCTATCCGGTTTGTTGGGGTTCTGCACGTTATACCAGTACTTGGTTTGGTCAATGCCAAAGGCCTGCACCACTGTGCCGATGGGCAG
>DAONEZ010000200.1:0-3942 GCA_035403345.1 Anaerolineaceae bacterium | reverse complement strand
GTCATGTGGGGCAAGCACGACGAAGTGCGCGAGCTGCTGAAAACGACCCTGGATGCGATCCAGCAGGTCCCTTCCTTCACAGCAGGTGAGGCAGCGGCTTTCAACCAGCTCACGGTCAGCCTGGTAGTGGATGCCATTGACGAAATGATCTACAAGGAAGAAAAGATTATGTTCCCGACGTCCCTGGACCTGCTCACCGACCAGGATTGGTACGACATTTACACCGAGAGCGACGAGATCGGTTACTGCCTGTACACCCCACAATTCCTGTGGACGCCGGAAGGAAAGGTTTCTATAGATGCGCTCAAGAAGGTTTCGCACGAAGGAAAGGTTCAACTTCCCACCGGACATTTCAGTGTGGAGGAACTCGTTGCGCTCTTCACAACCCTGCCCATGGACATCACCTTTGTGGACAAGGATGACACGGTGCGCTACTTCAGTCCGGGTAAAGGGCGTATTTTCGAGCGCACGCGGGCAGTATTGGGCCGGAAGGTGCAATACTGTCATCCGCCCAAGAGCGTCCATATTGTGAATCGCATCGTCAAGGATTTCAAGGATGGCACCCAGGAGCGCGCCCGCTTTTGGATCAACATGGGCGGCAGGCTGATCTACATCGTTTATTATGCCGTGCGCAACGAGCAGGGAGAATACCTGGGCACGCTCGAGTTGACCCAGGATTTGACCGAGGTTCGCTCGCTGGAAGGCGAACGCCGCCTGCTCGAATATGATCAATCACCCGACCTGGGCTAGAACAGGAATAGGAGAAACAGATGGAAATTACTTCAAAAACCCGCCTGGGTGACCTGCTGAGTGCTTATCCTCAACTTGAGGAAAAGATCATCCAGGTCGCGCCTGCTTTCCGTAACCTGAAGAACCCGATCTTACGCCAGACCGTAGGTAAATTTGCCACGATTGAAAAGGTGGTACAAATTGGCGGTCTGGACCTGACCACATTTGTCAACCTGCTGCGTCGAGAGGTGGGCCAAACAGAACTGACTCCTGATCCTGAATCCCCGCAGCAATCGACGGGCACCGTGTACATTGAAGAACCGCAGTGGATCAAAGGCGAACCCCAATACACACTGGACGGGTCAGCCCTGTTAGCCGCGGGAGAGGTACCTGTGAACAAGTTGAATGAGTTGCTCCCGCAACTTGACGCCGGGAGGTACATCCTGCTGATCACCGACTTCGAACCTGTCCCTATGATCGATGCTGTGAAGAAGCAGAAGCGTGATTACTATCAAAAAAGGGACAGCCAGAATCCATCCAGATATCTGACTTATATAAAGTAACTCAATAGGAAGCTGATATCCTACCCGATACAGACCAGCGAGAGCCGGTCTGTTTTTTTGATTGCATATAAAATGGAATCAATCGAAACTTTACATGAAACAAGGAGAGAAGAAATGGACCTTGACCTCAGGAACCTGATCAGCCAAATGACCCTGGAAGAAAAAGCCGGGCTTTGTTCAGGGCTGGACTTCTGGCACACAAAACCTGTTGACCGCCTGGGTATCCCTTCCATCATGCTCACGGATGGTCCGCATGGGCTGCGCAAGCAGGCGGCAACTTCAGACCACCTTGGCCTGAACCAGAGCTTGCCCGCCACGTGTTTCCCGCCGGCGGTGACCACCTCATTCTCCTTCGACCGCGACCTGCTGCGTGAGATCGGAGCGGCGATTGGCGAAGAGGCGGTGAGCGAAGGGATAGCGGTCATTCTCGGCCCAGCCGTGAATATCAAGCGTTCACCCTTGTGCGGCCGCAACTTCGAGTACGTCTCTGAAGATCCAATGCTTGCCGGGGAACTGTCGGCGGCAATTATTCAAGGCATTCAGAGCAAGGGAGTGGGCACCAGCATCAAACATTATGCTTGCAACAACCAGGAGACTGCCCGACTGATCAATGATTCCATTGTGGACGAACGCACCCTGCGCGAGATCTACCTGGCACCGTTCGAGATCGCGGTCAAGAAAGCCCAACCCCGCACCATCATGTGCTCGTACAACAAGATCAATGGCACCTACGTCTGCGAGAATGAACGCCTGCTCACTGACATCCCGCGTAAGGAATGGGGATTTGAGGGCGTTTTTGTCACCGATTGGGGCGCAATGGATGAGCGCGTGTGGGCTCTGAGATCCGGGCTTGATTTGGAAATGCCGTATGCCGGTCCTTACCGCGATGAGTTGATCGTCAACGCTGTGCGTTCAGGTGAATTGGATGAATCCGTGCTGGACCGGGCCGTGCTGCGCATACTTCAAATGATCGCAAAACAAACGGCGACTCCAGGTGATCGGCAGGGCTATGACATTGAGGAACATGACGCGCTGGCTCGCCGGGTATTGTGCGAGTCTGCGGTACTGTTAAAGAACGAGGATGTGCTTCCGCTGCCCGCACCGGCTTCGATCGCGGTCATCGGTGAGTTTGCGCGCACCCCGCGTTACCAGGGAGCCGGCAGCAGCAAGATCAACCCGCACAAGGTCATCAGTGCACTGGATGAGCTGGATCAGAGGGGGATTCGCTACGACTATGCCCGTGGCTATGACCTCAAACACCAATCCGACCCGGTGGAACTGACCGCCCGGGCCGTGGAAGCTGCCCTGGGTAAGGAGCGTGTGCTTGTCTTTGCTGGTCTGCCGGACGAGTATGAGTCCGAGGGCTTTGACCGGGAGCACATTGACCTGCCGCAGGACCAGAATGAACTGATCGCAAAGCTGGTAGCAGCCAACCCGAACGTGGTGGTGGTCTTGCACGCCGGCAGCGCCGTACGAATGCCCTGGCTGGACCAGGTGAAGGGCGTGCTGCTGCTGGGGCTGGGCGGGCAGTGCGTGGGATCTGCTACGGTGGACCTGCTTTACGGTGATGTCAACCCTTCGGGCAAGCTGACCGAAACCTACCCCTTTGAGCTGCAGGATACACCTGCATTTACACAATTCGGTAAAAGGTTCACCACTGAATATCGCGAAAGCATTTATGTGGGCTACCGCTATTACGAAAAGGCGAAAAAGAAAGTTTGTTTCCCCTTTGGATTCGGGCTCTCCTATACGACATTCGAATATCGCGACATGAAGCTTTCCGCAACCAGTATCCGGGACGAGGAAGGCCTTGCCCTTTCACTGAAGGTGCGCAATTGTGGTGAACGGGCAGGTAAAGAAGTCGTGCAAGTGTACGTGGCCCCACCAGCTTCGATCCTGTTCAAACCGGTGAAGCAGTTGGTCGAGTTTGGCAAGGTATTCCTGGAAGCCGGGCAGGAGAAAGAGCTGACCTTCACCCTGGGCAAGCGCGCGTTCGCCTATTGGAATGTGAACATCAACGATTGGCACGTGGAAAGCGGTACTTACCGCATCCTGGTGGGCAGCTCCAGCGCGGATATCCGTTGCGAAACCGATGTTGAGGTGACCTCTAGCCGCCCGGATGTCCCGGTGCCGGATTACAGGGAGAACGCGCCTATGTATTATGCTCTTCCGAACAGGACGCTGGATATTCCCCTGGATCAGTTCGCTGCGGTGTATGGGAAGCCCGTGCCGCCCTCAGAACCTTCAAGAGGCACGAAATTCACCCTGAACTCCACGCTCTGGGATGCCAGGAAGACGCTGGTCGGGAAATACTTGATGAAAATGTTCAAGGACAAGACCATGGGAGCGCTCACTGCCCAGGCAGGGACGGATGAAAGCTTCATCCGCATGGTCGAAGCCATGATCAACAATATGCCGCTGCGCAGCTTCATGATGAGTGGTGCTTCATATTCGCTGCTGGAGGGCATCCTGCTGCTCCTGAACAGGAAATATCTGAAAGGCTTTCGCATTCTACGTAAAGAGATGAAACACCTGGATGTTGATTTGACAGGTTAGGAGTCCCCTTACGGCGAATAGAATCCCCCTATAGTGAAAACGCAACTCGGGGTACAATCTAACTCCTGCAGGCAAGTCTGGCTGCAGGAGTATT
>DAONEZ010000199.1:0-3949 GCA_035403345.1 Anaerolineaceae bacterium | reverse complement strand
CCTTGAGCACGATGACTTCAACGCGCATCAGCCGTGCATTGAGGGCTTCCAGCGAGGTGATGAGCAAGTCGTGCGTCTGCGGACGGGCGACTTCGATCTCCTGCAATGAAATGGTGATGGCCTCTGCCTCGAATGGTCCGATCCAAATGGGCAGGTAGCGCTCATGCTCCAACTCGCGCAGCAGCACGATGCGCTGTTGGTTGGTTAGGCTCACCCGCACACTATCGATCATCACTTCGACCATTCCGGTCATGCTCACCTCCGAAAGATTATCAGAAACCCCTAATCAATTCTAACACGCTGGTGGGAGGGCTGCAACTTAACAATAATTCTTTAAGATTCTCCAGCGCGATCGATCCTCGAAGACTGGATTGAAAATTCTTGCCTGGTGAAATGGAATTCCAGTTGGAATTCAGCGGTATTTGCCGGAAAAACGTCCTGTTTTCCGCTTGACTCTTGTACCCGTCTCAGTTCTCCAGTGTTAATTTATCGGATTGATTGCCGTTTATATTGCGATTAACACTGGTGTTTTTTAAGATTAGTGTATAATTCGAATTGTGAGGCGGGCATCGTAGTCGCACTCAAATATTGTTGCCAGTCCGTTTGAGAGAGCGCCAGAAATTCGTTTTATAATGAATTACCCTGTTCTGGCCTTTAAGTAGGATAGGAGAATTTTTCTCCTTTTTTTCAACTTATTTTTCGAACGATAGGATTTATGATTTGATCAAACCAAGGATACTTCTCGTTGAAGGCAAACGCACCGACCACCCATCCTTTTCTGCCGGACTGGTAAAAAAGGGTTATGCGGTCGAAAGTGCATCCAGCGGAGCAGATGCCGTGGCTCACCTGGGAGAAACCAGCCCCGACCTGCTGGTGGTGGACGCCTCCTCACTGCGTTCCAGCGGGAAGCGTATCTGCCAGACCCTGCACGAGAAAGCCCCCCTGCTGCCTATCATCCTGGTCATCAATCATGACGGAGACCCCAACGACGATTACGGCGTCAACAGCATCCTCATCCTGCCCTTCACCCTGCAGAAACTGGTCAATCGCATTCACCGCCTGCTGCCCATCCAGAACAACGGCGGTATCACTGCCGGTCCCTTCACGCTGGACACCAACCAGAAACGCCTGTTATTCAATGGCAAACAGGTGCAGTTGACCCCCAAGCTGGTCACCCTCATGCACATCCTCCTGGAACACCCGGGCGAAGTGGTGGAACGGGACGTGTTGTTCCGTGAAGCCTGGCAGACGGATTACACCCTCGATACTCGCTCGCTGGACGTGCACATGAGCTGGTTGCGGCAGGCCATCGAGGAGAATCCTCATAAGCCTAAGTACATCCGCACCATGCGCGGCGTGGGCTACCGATTGGATGTGGAGCCGGTCAAGAAGATCCAAAAGAAAACCAGGTAACTGGTTTTTTTCTTTAGATTACCAGTAGGGAGAAGATCACAGCCAGCGCAGCCGCACTGCCCGTACAGGCCAGGTTAACCCAGTCATTGTTCAACCAAGGCAATCCGCGCATCTGTATTGTTGCGGTGCCGCAACTGTGCTGCGGGTGTTTTTCTGTTTCCTTTTTGCATACCGGGCACCAATAAATAGCCTGCAGCGTGGCACCCAGCAGCGAATCCACCAGGCTGCCCGCCAGCCCGGCCAGCAGAACGAACCCGGCCAGCAACAAGCGTGAATCCCCGAAGCCCAACCCCGACGGCCATAACATCAACCCGACCATGGCAATCAACGTTGCGCCTAAGGCAGCGGCAGCTGTACCCGCTGTTGATATCCCTCCTGAAGTGCCTGCCGCCACCACTTTCCACGTGGTCATCATCCGTGGCTGCTGGCGGCTGAGCACGCCCAATTCGGTCGCCCAGGTGTCAGCGTTGGCAGCCGCCAGGGCAGCGCAGAAGGCCACCCAGGGCAGCGCGGATTGCGGGGCCAGCGCGTGCACCAGAACGGCTGCACCTGCCACCCCACCATTGGCGATCACCTGCCCGGCATCCCGCCGTCCGCTTTTAGAGAAATCCGCCTCCACCCCCGCTTTTCGATTTTTGAACAAGAATGAAAGCCCACTGGAGGTGACGAAGAATACCACCAGCACCACCGCCCAACTGAATCCGCCCAGGCCGAACACAATGCTGCCCAGCACAAAGGCTGCCAGTCCACCGCTGGCGCTCAAGGCACGCGCAGCATAAGCTGCCCCGGCCACCAGGGCTGCCGCCAGGCAGGCCAGCAGCAGGTGCAAAGGCTCAATCGAACCCATCTCAAACACCGGTACTCAGGAAGAGGACGAGAATGGAAACCAACATAAACAGGGAAGAGAGTACCCCTGCGCCCCAGATGAAATAGGGTACCAGCCTGGTTTCCTCTTTACGCGAATAGAAGAACCCCAGGATCAGATCCGCTGCCGTAAAGGCCACCCCCAACACCGGCAGCAGGAGCAGCCTGGAGGAGGAGACAGTGGGCAGCGGGCTGCGGTTCAGGTCAAACCCAAGGGAGATCTCCGCTCGCAAGGGGATCAAGAGGCTGGTGAGGATGAGCAGGAGCAAGGCTAACACAAGATTGGCCAGCACCAACCCCCTGGTCAGGCGGTCATCCCAGATGCGGCGAACGAAGGCGGCCGGTTCTGTGGAAGCAGGCGCAGTGGGAGACAGGCTGCCCATTTCGATCAGGCGTTGGAAAACACGCACAAATTCCGCTGGATTATCCGGTGAAAGCACGTAATTGCGGTTGGTGGTGGAGACCACCACCAGGCTGCTTGCTTCGCTGGCGATAAACTCGGTGTTGCCCAGGTCTGCCTGAATCGAACCGCCCAGGATGGCACCCGGTACCGAGAAGGGCGGCAGTTGCAGCCAGGAACCCAGTTCCTCGGCCTGCCGCACCCAGATCACCTCGGTCATGGGGATATCCTCGCCGCGCAGCCCCCAGTGGATGCGCAAACCGTCCCGGTCCACCTCATAGTAGGCGCGCATCAGCGCATAGCCGCGATAAACCGCAAAGGGCACCAATCCGATCAGGATGAGCACACCAATGAGCATAAGGATGAGCAGGAAACCTGCCTGTTGCGAGACGATCAGGATGAGCAGGGCGCTGATTCCACCCAGCAGCAGCACGAGAAGAATGCTGTGCAACACCAATCCCCGGTTGCGTGGAGGGAGGGAGATGACAGGCTCATTCATAATCGTGCTGGCTTATTTACTCCAGGGATTCAGCCAGAAGCCTGCACACCAGGTCAACCTGGTCTTCGGTCATCATACCCGAGAAGGGTACAGCCAACCCGCGCTTGCCCAGGTCTTCGGTCACCGGGTAATCACCGCTGGCAAAGCCGAATTGCTCCACCAGGTAGGGCTGCAGGTGGATAGGCAGGAAGTAAGGGCGCACGGGGATGCGTTTGGCATGCAAAGAAGCGGCAATATTGTCACGCTTCAAGCCAGGTGCAAAACGGATGACATACACGAACCAGGAGACGCGAGTGGTATCCGCCACAAGCTGCGGTGCCATCACACCCGGGATCTCCGCGATGCGTTCCGCGTACCAATCCGCCACGCGCTGCCGCTTGAGCAGCAATTCCTCGATGCGGCCCATTTGCACCCGTCCAATGGCTGCGCTCATGTCATCCAGGCGGTAGTTATAACCCAGGTAAGTATGCTGCAACCAGGTGTCTCCGGGGGCACGCCCCTGGCTGCGCAGGCCGCGCATGAAATCCGCCGCATGAACATTGTCTGTGACAATCACGCCTCCCTCACCTGTGGTGATCTGCTTGTTGGGATAAAAAGCGAAAACGCCATAATCCCCCAGCAGCCCTGCCTTGCGACCCTTGTATTCCGCGCCCAGCGCTTCGCAGGAATCCTCGATGAGCAGCAGATGATATTCGCGGGCGATCTGTGCCAGGCGGTCATAATCCGCGGGCTGTCCAAAAACATCCACGGCCAGGATGGCTTTAAGGGGACCG
>DAONEZ010000198.1:0-3989 GCA_035403345.1 Anaerolineaceae bacterium | reverse complement strand
GGCGCAGCTCGTCATTGGAAGGCTGCAGGCCGATGTCATGCACATCCACGTAGCGGATGATGCCTTCCCGGTCAATGATGAACAGGGCGCGTTCGCTGTGACCTTCGCTGCGCAGCACGCCGTACTGCTCTGCCACGGCGCCGTGGGGCCAGAAGTCACTTAACAGTGGATACTTTTGAATACCGCCGAGATCGGCTGCCCAGGCCTTCAGGCATGGCTCGGAGTCAACGCTGATACCCAGGACCTGGGTGTCCAATCCCGCGAACGAGTCAAATTCAGCCTCGTACAGCGGGATCTGCTCCGTTCATATGGGTGTCCAGGCCAGCGGGAAGAACGCCAGCACCACGTTGCTGCCGCGCAGTTGCGAGAGCGTGACCGGCTTGCCCAGGTGGGAGGGCAGGGTGAAATCAGGTGCGGGAGTGCCAATTTGAAGGGCCATTTTGCCTCCTTTTGACCATTGTAGCACAAATCGGACAAATTTGGTGTGAATTACATCCACAAGATCATCTGTTTAAGTCACTAATTCCCATTCGGGTATGAAAACCTCACAGTTACTTAGTCCCCCCTTGCGAACTCGTGAGAGAGGGCAGTTCAAACATGAGCTGCCCTCTCTTGTTTCAGTGTTTCAAAAGATCACAATTTACTTGTGGCCGCCCTTCGGTGACCCGGTTCTGCTGGTGTCGTTCGCGGCGTCGTTGAGGGCCTGCTGTTCAGCACTTACAGTGTCATTGTTGACATAGGAGGCGGCGACACCGGTCAACACAGCCCAGTCCACGTAGAATCCATCGGAGGTTGGGTATTTGTAGATCTCAAACCCGACATATCCCTTGCTGCGGGTACTGTCAGAGATCGTTTTAACCAGGTATCCATTGATGTAGAACTTCATCGTGCTGCCGCTGGCAACCACGCGCAGAATATTCCAATCATTCTTCTTGATCGCAGAGGTCGAGGTATAGCCTTGAATGGCTGTCCAGGATCCACTGCTGTTAGCTTCCCAGATGGAATATTGACCATTGTTGGCATACCCGAACAGGTAGCCCGGGTACCAGGAACCCTCACTCATTGTTCCGGTTCCCATGCGCACAGCCAGGTAATTGCCGGAGGTCCAGTAGTCTCCGTCAAATCTCCTCACTCTGGCGCTGTAATCGAAATCGCTGAACTTGTTGTTTTTCCAGTAGACGGAAGACCATGCACCGGAAGTCCCGTTAGTGTACATGGACCAGGAGGTCACGCCCCAACTGGCTGCTCCAGCGATGCGGGCCCAGCCGGTTTTTGAACCGTTGAACTGCGAGTTGAAACCGGAGAGCGGTGCGGTAAAGAGGGAGTAGAGTAACCGATTGGGTGAGCCGCTGCCGGCATTGGTAATCTTCCCGGTGGTGGCGGTAGACTGAAGCGCGCTCAGAACCTCGGAGGGTGAGGCAGTCGGGTGGGCCTGCAGATAGAGCGCAGCCGCTCCCGCAACGTGGGCGGCGGCCATGGCAGTCCCGGATTTAACCAGGGTGGCGCTGTTGCTTGCGCGGTCATCCGAACGGATGTTATAGCCCGGGGCGAACAGGTTGACACACGTGCCATAATTGGAGAAGGACGCACGGTAATCATCCGAGCGGGTGGCCCCCACGGTGATGGCGTAATTGGCGGACGCGGGCGAGTACCCGCAGGCGTCGGCGTTGTTGTCACCAGCCAGTGCGACCACGGTAACGCCGCTGTTGCTCAGCGCGTCGATGGCCGCGTTCAGAGCGGAATCCTTGGCCACATTCACGCTCATGGTTGCCACAGCGGGTTGGATGCTGTTATCGGTGATCCAATCGATCGCTTCGATCAGACCTGAAACCGATCCGTTGCCGCTGCAGTCCAGCACGCGCACCGGGTGGAGCAGGGCCTGTTTGGCTACACCGTAGGTGCTGCCTGCGGCCGTTCCGGCAACGTGTGTTCCGCGCCCGACACAATCATTCGTGCCCCAACCATCGGAAATTACGGTATAACCCGCCTTCACGCGTGAGCCAAAATCAACATGCGTGGGGCGGATGCCGGTATCGATGACATAAACATGCACGCCCGATGCCGTGGTTTCATATTTGTATTCGCCATTCAGCGGCAGTGAGCGCTGGTCGATGCGGTCCAGTCCCCAGGTGGGACCGTATTGCGTGCCGCCAATGGATTCCGGTAGCGGCATTTCTTCATCCGCTGGAGCACTCACAGAAATGACAGTATCCGCCTCCACGTACTCCACAGCCGGATCAGCCAGCACGAGGGCCAATGCCTCTGCGGGAAGGTAAGCGCTGTACCCGGTAAATACTGCATCGTAAAGATAGCCGATCCTGCCGCCCATGCTCTCAACCGAAGCACTCATGGCAGCCGCGTCCATTTTTTGGATGGGATCCGACTTGTAGACCACGATGTACTGGTCCGGGATCACAACTGCATTTTCGGGGATGATCACCTGGGCAGCGGGCGGAGTTGTATCCCCGGGGACCGGGTCCTGCGCCAGAACATTTCCACCAGGCAGGATCGCACCCGCCAACAGGCAGAGCACTCCCAGCGTGGTGATCAAGAAACGTGCCTTATGATTCGTAATTTTCATCTTAGACCTCCTATGAGTCTTTTCAATTCTTAAGCAATCACGAAAGTTGACCGATCGATGAGTCGTATTTATATTTAGTCCTCCTCCTGTCCACCAGGAACAACATCCCTGGTTGTTAAAGACGCCAGGTAAGTGGGCAGCCTTTTCAACCTGAGGAGTCCTCCCGGATCAGGTTCATACCGCGGTTCTTACCCGCAATCCCTGATCCGCTCATAAGACCTCTTCAGCGGATGAAAAGTTCCACCCACGTGGCAGCAGCACTTCCAAACAGTGCCAACATGGTTCACGGGTATGGTTGCACTATATATGCCAGATTGATTGGACAGGTTAAAGTAAAGTTGGGCCAGGTACCCCAAAAGGGGAGGGAATCAGGAGATTTCCTGCACGTTCAGGCTTCCGTTTCTGATCTCCCACAGGTGGGTGGCGCAGCGCTGGATGAAGTAGCGGTCGTGGGTAACGGTGAGGATGGTGCCGCTGAAGTTGCCCAGGGCTTGCTCAAAGCGCTCGCGGGAGGGCAGGTCCAGGTGGTTGAGCGGCTCATCCAACAGCAGCAGGTTGGCACCTTGCGCCACCAGGCAGGCCAGCGACAGGCGGGAGCGCTGCCCGTAGGACATGCTGCTCACGGGGGTGAAAACGTCGTCGCCGGTGAACAGGTACTTGTGCAGGAAGGCGCGTGCCTCAGTTTCAGCCAGGTTGGAGACGCGCTGCAGGCTGGTGAGCGCATTGGCACGCGGGTCCAGGTCTTCCTGCTCCTGGGTCATATAGCCCGCGTGCACTCCCTTGCCCAGCCGGCAGGTGCCGCCGAGGGACGGGAGCACGCCAGCGATGGTGCGCAGCAGGGTGGTCTTGCCGCAGCCATTGGGGCCGGTGAGGGCGGCGTGCGAGCCGAAACGCAGGACGGCGTTGAGTCCGGAGAGGAGAGGATGCGCATAGCCAATTGATAGATCCTGCAGAACGATCACGTCCCGACCGGTCTCAACGTTGCCGTTGAACTCCATGCGCATGCGCCAGGCGTCGCGCGGTTTGTCGATGGCGTCCTCGCCGCGCAACCGGTCAATGCGCGCTTCGATGGCTTTGGCGCGCCGGTTGGTGCCCAGGCTGCGGTTGGCGAAGAACCCTTTGGCGAACTTGTCGCCGCTGTCTGCTTTTCCGCCCTTGCGGAAGACGGCATTAGAGCGCATGCGGCGGGCAGCCAGCGTGAGGCGGGCGATCTCATCCTGCTGATCGCTGTAAGCCTGCAGTTGATGCCCGCGTTCCAACTCTTTTTGGTCCAGGTATTCACTGTAGTTGCCGGGGTAGGCGCGCAAAGTGTGAGTGCCGGGATCCAACTCGAGTACGGTGGTGGCCACGTGATCCAGGAAGGTACGGTCGTGCGAGACGAACAGCACAGCGCAGCGCGAAGCGCTTA
>DAONEZ010000197.1:0-4010 GCA_035403345.1 Anaerolineaceae bacterium | reverse complement strand
GCTTGCTGGTACTCACCAGCAGGGCGCTTAAACCGATGGCATCTGCCTTTTCCTCGATCGCGCGGGAGATGATGGTTTCGGCGGGCACCTGTTTGCCCAGGTCCACCACCTGGTAGCCATTATTTGAAAGGATGGTCTTGACCAAATTCTTGCCGATATCGTGCACATCACCGTACACCGTGGCGAGCACCAGTTTTCCCTTGCTCACACCTTCCTGGCGTTCCAGGAAGTTCTCCAGGTAGGAGACGGATTTCTTCATCACCTCGGCGGATTGCAGCACGAAGGGCAGGATCAATTCGCCGCTGCCGAATTTATCGCCTACTTCCTTCATGGCGGGCAGCAGGACGGTGTTGAGGATCTCCACGGCACGCTCGGAGCGCGTTTGTCCGGGTCCGGTCTCTTCCAGCAGTAGATCGATGTCTGTTTCCAATTCTTCCCTGGAGCGGTGCACGATCTTCCAGTGCAGGCGTTTGGAGGCATGCAGTTGTTTGAGCTCTTCCTGCTGTGCATCGGTTTTCACCGCGCCGGGTCCGGCGGACTGGAAGTATTCGATCAGATTTTGCAGGGCATCCGGGGTGCGGTTGAAAATGAGGTCCTCGGCCAAGCCGCGTTCCTTTTCGTTAATATCTGCGTAGGGCGTAATGGTGGCCGGGTTGACAATGGCCATATCCAGTCCGGCCTGCACGGCATGATGCAGCATCACGCTGTTGATCACGCCGCGGGCATTGGGTGCCAGCCCGAAGGATACGTTACTGACCCCCAGCGAGGTGAGTACACCCGGCAGGGCGGCTTTGATCTGGCGGATGCCTTCCAGCGTTTCCACGGAAGACTGGGCGAATTCAGGCGAACCGGTAGCCAGGGTGAAGGTGAGGTCGTCGAAGACCAGGTCCTCGGGGGCCAGACCGTGTTCGTTGACCGCGATGTCATAGATCTTGCGCGCCACTTCCAGCTTGCGTACGGCGGTCTTGGCCATGCCGGCTTCATCAATGGTGAGAACGATGACGGCAGCGTTGAACCGGCGTGCCATGGCAAAGATCTGATCCGCTTTGGCGCGTCCGCCTTCCAGGTTGGTGGAGTTGATCAGGCAACGCCCGGGAGCGGTTTTGAGCGCGGTTTCCAGCACATCCAGTTCGGTGGTATCGATCACCAGCGGCAGGCGGATGACCGGGGAGATGGTCTTGATCAGGCGGAACATACTGGCGGCTTCGTCCGCACGTTCGGTGAGCGCCACGCACAGGTCCAGGGCGTGCGCACCACTTTCCACCTGCTGCTGCGCCAGGGTGAGGATGCTGTCATAATCCTGCTCCAGCACCATCTTTTTAAAGTTGCGGCTGCCCTGCGTGTTCAGGCGTTCAGCGATGAAGAAGGGCGGAGGTTCCTGCTTCATGGGCTGGGCCTGGATGGAGGAGGCCAGTCGCGCCACCTCATGGGCAGGGTGCGGGGCGGGTTTCAGGTTTTTGACCTTTTCCACCAGGAGTTTGAGATGCTCCGGAGTGGTGCCGCAGCAACCGCCCACCACGCGTACGCCATTCTTCTCAACAAACTCGCCCAGGGTGTTGGCAAAGGGTTCCGGTTCCAGCGGATAAACCGCCTGGCCATTCACATTCAGGGGCAACCCGGCATTGGGGATGCAGGAGATAGGCAGGGAGGAATGTTCGTCCAGATAGCGGATAGGTTCGCGCATGAAGTCCGGGCCGGTGGAGCAGTTCATACCGATGACATTGATGGGCATCTTCTCGAGGATGGCCAGCACTGCGCTGATGTCCGTGCCCAGGAGCATACGCCCGGTGGTATCTAGCGTCACCTGCGCCTGGATAGGCAGACGCTTGCCAGTGAGGTCGAAAGCGTCTTCGATGCCGCAGATGACCGCCTTGACTTCCAGGATATCCTGCGAGGTCTCGATGAGCAGCAGGTCCACTCCGCCTTCGATAAGCCCAGCGGCCTGTTCGCAGAAGATGGACGCCAGTTCATCAAAACTGATGTTGGAGAGTTCCGGGTCATTCATGGAGGGCAGCTTACCGGAGGGACCCATGGAGCCGGCCACGAAGTGCGGTTGGCCACTCTGCGCGGTATATTCGTCCGCCAGCTTACGTGCCAGCCGGCCAGCGGCCAAATTGATCTCGGTGGCGCGCTCTCCTAACCCGTATTCAGCCAGCGTCAGGCGGTTGGAGCGGAAGGTGCAGGTTTCGATCACGTCCACTCCGGCTTCCAGGTACGAGCGGTGCACCTGCTCGACCGCTTCGGGGTAGGAGATGACAAGGAAATCATTGCAGCCCAGGGTCTTTTCTCCGCCAAAATGCACGGCGGTCAGATTCATTTTTTGCAAGCTGGTGCCCATAGCGCCGTCAAATACCATCACTTTCTTCTCAAGTGCGTCGAGGTAATTGCGGTTGGTAAAGTCTTTTCTCATCGGCGGCTCCATGAACGTTGCAAGATAAAAAATCCTCTCAATTGAGAGAGGATACTCTGGACATCTCTCTCATCTTTCAGAATTGCTTCTGCCGGAATTGGCACCCGCATGACAGGTTGCCGAGGTTTCAGCGGGCCGGTCCCTCCACCTCTCTTGATGAGCGGGCATGCAGGCCCGTTAGATTTTCATTTTACCACTATTGAATCTTTCAAATTCACACGTTTCAGGTGCGAATTGATATAATGGATTTAACTTCAGACGATTTGATATAGGGGTTCCCCTTGAGCCAAGATACCTCCTCCCAACCTGACCAACTGCCGCGTTTTGCGCCCATTCTCACCACCAGCCTGATCCTGTTCCTGCTCGGTGCGATCGGACTGGCTATGTTGATCTTTTTTACGCTTCCCACGCTGGGCCCGCGCTGGCTGCTCTTTTTCCTGGTTACGCTGCTGGCCAGCGGACTGGCGTTGCCCGCGGCGTATTACCTGCACAAACGTTTCCCGTCCGTACCGGCTGCCAGTGCAGCTGTGTTGCTGCGCGAAGCCCTGTGGTTTGGCATCTACGTTGACTTGCTGCTCTGGCTGCAATTGGGGCGTGTGTTGAACTTCGCCCTGGGCGCCTTCATTGGCATCGGGTTGGCGCTCATCGAGATCCTCATCCGTATGCGCGAGAAGAGCCGCTTTACTCCCGAAGCTCCCAAACATGAATGACCCGCGCCGCCTGCCCTCGGTGGACAGGCTGTTGAACCTCCCTGAAATGCTTCCCCTGATCGACCTGCATGGCCGCCAGCAGGTGGTGGAAGTGATCCGCCAGGTGCTGGGCGAGATCCGCTCGTTGCCTGATTTTATCGATGCAAATTACTCAACCGACCACATCCTGGAGGATGTGGAATTCTGGCTGAATGAACGGATTAATTCGACATTAAAACGGGTGATTAACGCTACTGGAGTCATCCTGCACACCAACCTGGGCCGGGCGCCGTTGTCGATCGATGCTGCCCGGGCTGCCGTGGAAATCGCCAGCGGTTTTTCAACTCTTGAATTTAACCTGGAGCGCGGAACGCGCGGATCCCGTTCAGTACATGCGTTAGCGCGGCTTTGTTGGCTCACGGGTGCGGAAGATGCGCTGGTGGTGAACAACAATGCCGGGGCGGTGCTGCTGTGCCTGTCTGCGCTGGCTGCCCGCCGCAAGGTGGTCATTTCGCGCTCGCAACTGATCGAGATTGGCGGCGGCTTCCGCATCCCGGACGTAATGCGCCAGTCAGGCGCAAAACTGGTAGAGGTTGGGACGACCAACCGCGTGCACCCGGCGGACTACGAGGAAGCGCTGCAAGCCGGGGCTGCCCTGGTGATGCGTGCGCATCCCTCTAACTTCAAAATGGTCGGGTTCACCACCCAGCCTTCCCTTGAGGAGATCGTCGCACTGGCACACCAGTATAACGTGCCATTCCTGGATGACCTGGGGTCAGGCGCGTTGCTGGATACGTCTGCTTTCGGATTGGAACACGAACCCATGCCGCAGGAATCCATCCGCGCTGGCGCCGACCTGGTGTGCTTCTCGGGTGACAAGCTGCTTGGCGGTCCGCAAGCCGGCATCATCC
>DAONEZ010000196.1:0-4017 GCA_035403345.1 Anaerolineaceae bacterium | reverse complement strand
GGTCAACAGCGATGGTATCCGTTGCTGCCGCTGAAGCTGCTACCCTGACAAGAGGCCGCGCAGATTTTTGCAGTTTTTCGAGAGGAACAAGAACGCAGGCCGCTGCGCCATCCTCGATGGCAGAGGCATCCATCAGGTTGATCGGATCAGCAATCATGGGCGCTCTAGTGTATCCTTCAATAGTAGTGGGCTCATGGAAGCGGGCATAAGGGTTATGCATGGCATTGGCGTGGGCGTTTACCGCAAATGGCGCAAAGTGCTCTTTCTTCCAGCCGTGTTCATACATATACCGGCGCATGATCAGCGCATTAAGCGCGACAAAGGATAGCCCCTGCCCAGCTTCCCAATCGGCATCCGCGGCAGTTGCCAGTTGGGCAGTGATCTCTGAACCGGGCGAATCAGTCATCTTTTCCACCCCGACCGCCAGGGCACTCTCCACTTCACCGGATGCCACAGCCATCAAAGCCGTGCGAAAACTGGCCGCTCCTGAGCTGCATGCTGCTTCAAGTTTGAAGGCCTCACTGTATCGTGATCCGATCCAGTCCGCAATATAGGCGCCAAGGTGCTGCTGCTGATTGGCGGAACCGGACATCATGTTTCCTACATAGACTGCATCAACCTTTTCCATCCCTGAATCACGCAAGGCATCCAGGGCTGCGTCGCCTGCCAGTTCACGTAAGGACTTGGACCAATTTTCATCGACCTTAACCTGACCTATGCCAATTACCGCAACTTCTCTCATTACTAACCTCACTCGTTGTGTTAAGGTCATTATAGCTTTGTTCACTATCAGATACTATCAACTTGATTTTTTATTCAGTCACTTACGGTATGAGTATAATTAATTCACCGAGGTCTATGAGTTTCTGATGAGAATTTTGCGCTGCCTGGCGATTTTAGCCTTCTTCACCCTGACGGCTTGTGAAAACATGCAGATTGGCCCGGTACGTTCAGACCCTACGTCTGCTTCACAGGTGTCCCTGCCGGGTGTTCAAACGACCTCCACACCATTTCAACCGGATGAAAATCAACAAGTGCACATCCATTTTTCTCCTGGAGTTCCGGAGGAGTGGGTGACCCTCGCTGAAGGAATTAATGGAGTCACTCTCACAGATGATGCAACGAACGCAGATATCTCCATCGCACAGCAGGCAATCGCCAATGGATTCACCAGTGTTTTCACAAGTGAGGTTGTATTTGCCGCTGCCGTCCCATTCTTTACGGTGCGTGATGAAGTTGATCTGGTTTTGATATCGAATCTATGGGCTGGAAAAGCTCGCCAGGATGAATATACCTGTCTTTTGGTCAGTCCCCGCACCGAAGGCATCTTGAGTGAAACCTGGGGACAGCCCGGTCCTACAACTCTGGTTCTGCCCGGGGATGAAATCGTGGCCACGTTGGAGGCTGATCCTGCATGCATGGCAATTGTTCCGTTTGAGGACATAACGCCCAGAATGAAGATCCTCAAACTGGACGGACAAAGTCCGCTTGAAAAACCATTGGATAGAACGCGTTACCCGCTTATCGTGCATTTTGCAATGGCCTTACGTGACGGTGCAACTGGGGGAATAAGAGCAACGGCGATTGAGCTGGTTCAGAAATTGCCGGCGACAAACCGTGATGAGTATCGCATGACCGTGATCGTGATGAGCGGAACTACAGCCCTGGTACGGGCAACCGCAGCCAAGATTCGGGATAAAGGGCAGGAGTATCCCATTGACCTGGTCAGGGAATGGTTCCTGAAAGCCGACTTGCGGCATGTTAGCAACGAAGTTTCGTTCATGGAAGGCTGCCCGGACCCTGATCCATATTCCACTTCGCTGCAATTCTGCTCCGATCCGGCTAACATCGGCGTTCTGGAAAAATTAGGGGTAAATGTAGTGGAATTGACCGGGAATCATGTGAATGATTATGGCCCCAAGAATTTAGCTGCGACAATCAGAATGTACAAGGAGCGTAATTGGGTTATTTATGGGGGTGGCGAAAATTCACAAGTGGCCAGCCAGCCGGGGCTGGTGACCTCGAATGGCAACAAGATCGCATTCGTGGGTTGCAATCGCGTGGGACCCACGCAGGCCTGGGCGGATGTGACCCATGCCGGAGCAGCCCAATGTGATTTTGACGCACTCTATCGCCAGATCAGCGAATTAAAGTCGGCTGGTTATGTGGTAATCGCTACTTACCAGCACCAGGAGACGTATCAATACATGTACGAGGAATCCTCTGAGAAATCCTATGCGCGTGATTTCCAGAGGGCAGTAGTAGCGGGGGCAGATATCGTGCAGGGCTCCCAGGCGCATTATCCGATGGGATTTGAGTTGATTGGAAATGGCTTCATCCATTTTGGCTTGGGTAATTTCCTGTTCGACCAGATGGATATCCCGGTAAGAGGAACCCGGCGGGAATTCATCGACCGGCACATTGTTTATGATGGACGTTATATTAACACTGAGATATTGACCGCCTGGCTGGAGGATTATTCCCGGCCTACTCCAATGGATCCTGAAGACCGCGCGCAATTTCTCAGCGACCTATTTCAAGTTAGTAGAAGGTGAAATTATGATAATTCATGATATTACACTCACCATCCGTCCGGGAATGCCCGTATGGCCCGGAGATCACCCGGTGGAACTGTACCGTGATGAGAAGATCGAGGAAGGCGCGAATGCGAACGTCTCTAATCTATCCATCAGTGTTCATACAGGTACGCACGTGGATGCCCCCTACCATTTCCTCATGGGCGGTCCAAAAGTGGACACACTGCCCCTGGATGTTTTAGTTGGTGAGGTGCAGGTTGTAGAGATCCCGGATTCGATCAAGACGATCACCAGGGAAGTAGTTGAACAATTGGAGTTGCGAGAAGGCATTACGCGTGTATTGTTCAAAACCAGCAATTCAGGTGTCTGGCAGAGTGGAACAGATGAGTTCTACACCGGATTTGTTGGGATTGATGCCGGCGGATCGCAAGTTCTGGTAGACAAGGGTATCCGCCTGGTCGGTATCGATTACCTTTCGATATCGCCTTATAAGATTAGCCGGCCGACCCACGAGATCATGCTTGGCGCGCGGATGGTGATCATTGAAGGGCTTGACCTTTCCGGAGTTGAGGCAGGTGTTTATACTCTCTATTGCCTGCCATTGAAGCTTAAGGATACCGATGGTGCTCCGGCCAGGGTGATCCTGGTGGAGGATCGTTAGTTCCAAATATCGATCGTGGAAGCGAATCTCTAACATGTTTCTAATCCTGCGATTTCCTTTCCTGTGATAGGATATGGATTGAAATGGACTATTGAGGAAAAATGAACAGCATACCTGAATCCGAACTCGTGAAGAAGTGCATGGATCATAACATCTGGACCTGGTCAGCTCAAAACGCTGTCAATCCAATCCCGATCAAGTCGGCAAAAGGGGTCTATTTCTGGGATACCAGCGGGAAACGTTACCTGGATCTAAACTCGATGGTTATGTGCGTGAACATCGGGCATGGAGATGAGCGCGTGATAAAAGCCATCACCGACCAGGCACAAAAGCTGCCTTTCGCAGGACCCGGCTTTGCCACTGAGCCCCGTGCCTTGATCGGGGAAAAGTTAGCAGAGATCGTCCCAAATGGACTCACCAAATTCTTATACACACTGGGCGGTTCGGATGCCAATGAAAATGCAATCAAGTTTGCGCGCGCCTTCACTGGCAAGTATAAGATCCTGACCCGCTACCGTTCCTACCATGGGGCTACCTACGGCGCGGTCGCGCTCACCGGAGATCCGCGGCGTGTGGCATGGGAACCCACCGTGATGCCGGGGGTAGTGCACTTCCTCGATCCTTATCAGTACCGCTCCACGTTTCACCGCCTGAATCCGGATATCAGCGAGAAAGACCTGGCACAGGATTACCTGAATCACCTGGAAGAGATCATCAGATACGAAGGACCGCAATCGATTGCTGCGGTATTGATCGAAACGGTAACCGGAACCAATGGCATCATCATCCCTCCCGAAGGGTACATCCGCGGAGTGCGGG
>DAONEZ010000195.1:0-4090 GCA_035403345.1 Anaerolineaceae bacterium | reverse complement strand
GAGGGAGAGTTCAGGGTCGCTACGGCGGTCAGGGTACCGGCCACCAGGGTACGGAAGGCGTTCACTTCGGCTTCGGTGGTGGGGGCTTCGGTGGGCGCCAGCGGGGGGACAGTGGGTGCTGCCGGTTGGCTGCAAGCCGTGAGCATGAATGCCAACGTCAGGATCAGGCTGAGTGTAATGAAAAGCTTTTTCTGCATAAGTCGGTTTCCTTTGAGGCAATTAAGAGCTGCGTCTCCAATTATGGGGTGACGTTGAAGGATTTGCTGACCGAGGTGCCCGAAAGGCCGTTCTTGGAATACAACGTTACGGTGATTTTCAGGTCATGACCGTTCAGGTTGTAGTTGAAATAACCCGGTACGGTGGTGACCAGACCGCTCTCGCCCGGTGTCAGGTCGTCCTGTGATACGCCGGCATCGCAGCCGCTATAGGCTTTGAACACATCCGCGGTGTGCTCACGGGTGGTGTCGGTGGTGCGGTCCTTCAACACGATGCGGATCGACTGCCAGGTAAGCGTGCCGACGTTGGAGATCTTCACCGTTACGGCGTAATCTCCGCCGCAGGTCGTCATGCCATTGAACGATACGTCAAAATCAGCCGCCGGGGTGGGAGTGGCCTGGGTCGGAGTGGGCATGGGCGTGAAGACTGGCAGGCTGGTGATATTGCCGGTGAGGGTGGCGAAGCGGCCCCACATCCAGCAGAAACCGCTGGCCGAGTTGGGATTCTTGATATAGAAGTAATCGTTATTCGGATTGCGCGCCACGGCTTCCACCATGTTGCCTTCCTTTACGGTGGTAACAATATTGAACGGTTCGCCCTGCCCGATACGGCAGTTGGTGTTCTCCTGCAGGGTGAGCCAGACGCCGGCCAGGGTGGCGGTGAACGAGGGTTCAAGCGTGAGCGTGATGGTAGGGGTCAGCGTGGGCGGGATCTCAACGGTAGGCTGTGGGGTTTGCGTGTCGGCCGGGACCAGGGCGGTAATCGTGCCGGCCACCTGCGTCAGGGCAACGTTCAATGCCACCTGGGTCTGCACCGCGGATTCGTTGTTGCCGGTTTGACCGATAGGGAGATTGCAGGCTGCAAGGGCGAATACCATTAAAAGAGTGACTGCAAGCAACATTATCTTTTTCATGTCAGGTCTCCTTCCACTATATCTCTATCATAACCGTGACGGGAGTGAATTGCAACCGCTAATCTTCGGTCATTGTTGGTTCACTTTTGTGTAGGGTGCAAACGTAGGCAGTTTTTGCGGGTTGATGCGGGTGAGTTTTTCGGAACCAGGGCTCACCAGGTAGGCATTTCCATCGCGGTGCAGCAGGGGGAAGCGTTTTCGCAGGGCGGCGTAATGCTCGCGGGTCTCGGTGGAAAGCTCCACGTAACTGTCCAGGTCTTCCAGCAGGGCGGAAAAGAGCTGGTCATAGGTGTTCACGAACTCATCAATATATGACCGCGTTACCAGGTGCAGGTTGCTCAACACCCAGCATTTACTGGTGAACTCCCAATCATAAGTCAAGCCGATAAAACGGAAGTCAGAGGTGAGGTAGGGATAGAACGGGAACTGACGGCAACTGGTGGCACGCATCTCGCGTTCGCAGAAGGCTGGACCCTTGCAGGCCAGCAGGCGCAGATGCGGCGGGGTCTGATCGAGCAGCTCCTGAACTTCAACCTGCTCCCCCGCGCACTCATCCCCGTCCCAGGAGTGCCACAGCGCGGTGATATTCCGCAGGTACTGCCATTCCTGCTCATAGGCCACCGGAACCGCGTGGCAGATGTCACAGCAGAACGGAATGCCGTGTGGGTTGTGCGGCGCGCACATGCGTCCGCAATCCACTTGAGTCACCGGCTGGTCAAAGCCATCGTACAGGGCGCCGAAATCCGCAGGCAGGTTTCTGAAGTTCATCTGGTCAGGCACTTCCTCGCTGTGTAACCGGCAACTTAATCCGCTAATACCGGACCTTCGATCTCATCCGGCGCGGGCTGAAAACGTTCCTGATGTCCCAACTTGAGGTGCAGGGCAAAGTAGGACATGGCGGATACCAGGCAAAGCGCTCCACCGATGTACCACAACAGGTTGGGGTTGTAATTGTCGATGATCAACCCTGCGGCTGCCGGTCCAATAGTGGCCGGGATAGCCCAGGTGACGCCAAAAATGCCCATGTAGCGCCCTCGCATTTCCTCGGGAGCGAAGTTGGCCGCCAGGGTCTGGCTGGTGGGAACCACCAGCATCTCGCCGATGGTGACCACCACGACGGATACCACGAACAACCAGTACACCCCGTTGGGGATGAACCCGATCATTCCAAAACCCAGCATGTAGAACAGGGTGCCTAATGCCATCATGGTGAAGGGCGGCTTCTTCTTGATCCAGCGCGTTACGCTGAACTGGAACAGGATGACCACAATTGCGCTGGCGGTGAGCAGGAAGCCGTAGCCCTGCGGGTCAATGCCATGCACATCGCGCATATACACCGATAACGAGTTGTACATTTGCTGGTAAACCACGCCCATCAACATGCCCGCCACCAGGAAGGCCATGAAGGCATAATTCTTGAGCACCTTGCCATACCCCACGAAAGTGGAGAGCAGGCTTTCGGTTTTTTCTCCGGGTTGTCCTTCCGGCTTGGTCTCGGGGATCATCAGGTAGAACAGCAGCGCGACAATGCAGCTAATGATCGCGTCAATGATGAAGAGCGCCAGGAAGGATTTGCCCGCCACAAAGCCGCCGATGGTGGGCCCGATGATCCAGGCCAGGTTGGCTACCACGCGCAGGATGCCATACCCCTCCTGGCGCTGTTTTTCCGGCAGGATATCGGCAATCATGGCGGAGTGGGCTGGACCGGCCACATCGGAGAGCAGTCCGATGAAAATCGCCAGAGGGATAAGGACGGAGTAATGGTTGACGAATCCCAGGGTGAGCGTGCTGAGCGCGCTGAACACCAGTCCGCCAATGATCAGCTTGCGCCGGCCGAACTTGTCGGTCAACGCGCCGCCGATCATCTGACCGAACAGACCCGAGATGGAAAACAGTCCCAGCACGATGCCGGCCTCGGTCATGCCTACATCGAACTTTTGGGTGATGTAGAGGGAGAAGAATGGGAAGAGCATGGTTCCGCCCACGTGATCGATGAAGGAGACTGCTACTACGCTCCAAAAGCGGCGGGGGAACTCCTTGGCTATCTTTTTGAAATTCATATTAAGGAACATAGTAAACCTGCACCTGGTTAATAAGGATTAATAGGTCAATAATAATCCAAATATGCTCCAGTTTTGGAGAATTTCACAATGGAAATGTGGTCTTTCAATATAATAAATGTAAGGAATTAATTGCATACTCTGTTGCGCAGAAGTCTTGTTATGTGTTCCTTAAGGAGACCCCATGACTGACCTGATTGTATCGTTGCTAGTGATCGTCCTCACGGGTATTATCGTTGGCGTTATCCTGCTGCTTGTTTCCCGGCATAAAAAGCAGAAGGAGGAGTTGATCTTGAAACTGGCAGGTGAACAAGGCTGGAGGTATGAGAAGATCACCGGCGTCCATGAGAGCGGTTACGCCCTGTCGGGTGAGGGCTGGCGTTTTGAGTCCACCCTGCTTTCCAGTGCGCAATCCTCTTCGAGCGGTTCTTCGGAGGTCTCATACAGCAACCACTGGTTCAGCGACCGGTGCAGATCAATCGCCGGGCTGGTGTTGATTGGCCCCAGACTGCCCTCCGCCAACCTGGGAGTGATGGGAGAGTTGATCCTGCAAAAAGCGCTCGCCCGCATGCTGGGCAGCGAAGCGCAGGAAGCCGCCGGCTTGCACGAGGTCGAGGTCCAGCGCACGGCCTTGCGCGAGCGGTATGCCATCTGGGCAGTCAATGACCAGGAGGCGGCCAGTTGGCTGTCCTTCGCGGTTGAGAATGCGCTGCTCAACTGGAAACTCAAAGAGAGACCGGTGGTCAAGCTATCGTCACAGGGTATCGAGATCCGCTTGCGGGATGGCAGGCTGGAGACACCGGAGGATATCCTGGCGGTGGTTCAACTGGGTGAGGCGTTTATCGGCAGTCAGGAAATGAGGTAGAGCCAGGCGGTGTTGATCAGCAGGGTGATCAGCGTG
>DAONEZ010000194.1:0-4102 GCA_035403345.1 Anaerolineaceae bacterium | reverse complement strand
AGCTCAACCTTGCGGGAGATGAGCCCCGCCTGCCTGGCAGCCATTAAGCTGCTAGTTTGGGCAATCATCCGGGCACGGCTTTCCCGTTGTTCCCTTAACTCAATAGACTGCATCTTATTCCTCATCCTTTTTACTGATGATGCCGTGATCCTGCTCTTGTGAGAACTTCATCTTTTCGGATAATCGGCGGCTGGTGAGTAGCACCTGCTCGATCAGGGAATCCATGTTCGCGCTGGTCATGCGGCTCAGCGGCCCGGAGATCCCGATGCTGCCGATCACTTTATTCCTGAAGTCGAACACGGGGGCGGCCACGCAGCGCACACCGATGTCAAACTCCTCATCATCCACGGCATAGCCCTGCTGGCGCACCTTTTCCAGCTCGCGGCGCATGGCTTCCTTGGTGACCAGGGTGGATTCGGTGAAACGCTCCAGGGAATCGGGCAGCGGGATGCGCGCGAATGCCAGTAGTACCTTGCCCAAAGCCGTGCAATGCAGCGGCGCCAGGAACCCGACCTCTGCATTCACGCGCAGCGAAGCCGGCGATTCCACCTGGTCAATGTATAAAACTTTATTTTGTGACAGGATGCCGATATGCGCACACTCTCCCGTGGAGCGCATCAACTCGCGTAGGTAAGGTTTCGCCACGTCCCGCAAGGGCATGCGGGTGAGCAGGCTGCGGCTGAGCGTCACCACCTGCGGTCCCAGCGTAAAGCGTCTCGACAACGGATCCTTCTCGGCGAAGCCATATTTCACCAGGGTGGCCACCAGGCGCGAAGCGCTGCCTTTGTCCACCCCCAGGGCTTCGGCTACCTCAGTGACCGAGCCTCCCTCCGGAGAGTCGGCCAGTAAAGCAAGTATTTTGAGTCCGCGTGCCAGGGATTGGATTTCCGCCATGGGTCACCTTCAATATGATCATTGTACAAATTTGATGCATATAATGCAACTATATTGCGTAATACTCAACTAACTTCTTGAGGAAATCAACATTAAAAACCACCTGCACGCGTTCGTGTAAGTGGTATTGTGCTCAAATTAAAGATGTTTGATGCTTACAGGAATTGTTTAATCTCCGGTGTGACCCACAATTCGGCAGTCGTTGTGTTGATAAATATGTCACAAGTTTCAAGCTGCGGATGGTAATTGATCACTGCCATAACCGGCTGCTCCTTGAAGAAGCGGTTGCGCAGGTACCAGGGATCATATTTCTTGCGGTAATCAATGTCACGGCGCCACTTGCGTTTGAGCCGCACCGGGTCATCGGTTAGGTAAACCACTTTAATGCCCACCAGGGGCGCGATTTCAGGCATGAGGAAGGGCGCGTTCCCCTCAATAAAAATGATATCCGCGGATTGGATCTCCACCGGCTTGCCGTCCGGCTTCAGGTTGCCCTGCAGGTCATGGCTGGAGGTGGCACCGATGAAGTCATAACGCGGGGTTTGCACGGCTTTGCCGTGCAGCAGGTCTGCAATGCACTGCTGCAGCAATTCAAAATGCAGCGCACGCCGGCCGAACGAGCCAATGTTGTGCTCCTCGCGGTACTCGCGGTCCAGCAGGAAATTATCCAGCTCCATGGAAGTGGTGTGCATGTGCTGCTCCGCGAAAGCCGCGCATAGCCTTTCCACGATCTCGGTCTTCCCCGCGGCGGTCGGCCCGGCCAGGCCCAGCAGGATGGGAGTTCCCTTGATCTTCACCAGTTTGAGCACCGCATCGATGAACGCTTGATCAACCTCGCGGTTGGCCTCCTGAAAGTCCTGGTACCCCACCTCGTGCACGGATTCAAAAGCTTTCTGCCTGGGCTCAAAGGCCTTAAAAGGCTGGCCACCCAGGTGCGCCAGGATGGCTGGAGTCATGTAATTGGAATGGACGTAGAAATTGAACGACCGCGCATCGAAGTAAAACCAGCGCCTGACCCATTCCACGGAATACTCTTGCAGAACAAGCCCTACGAACAGCATGTAAGTGAGGGCTTCTATGGTTTTGTCCAGGACAATGGCGCTGCCATTTTTTGGCTTGAGTTGGATGCCTTCAAAAAACTCCGCACTTGAAATACGTTTCTCGATCGCTTCTACTGTGTCAAGTGTGATCTTTGACCAGCCTCCCTCAGGGGTGATGTTGTTGAGGCAGTAGCGGAACTCGTAGGCTTCCATGTGTGCTACCACCGGAGCCACCGGCAGCATCGCTTTATGTAACGCTTGGGAAAAACGGGTTTTATCTTCCAACACAGCACGATCGATCATGTCCTCAACCTCCGCAGTATAAATTGTCATAAGTCGACCTGTTCGCCCATCAGCGCACTTTCCACCGCCAGCCCGCTACGCTGTTGCAGAACAGCTTTCACCAGAGCAAAATGCTTCCTCGCCCACAGGTCATCCGCTTCCCTGCCGAACTCATACAGGTGCGTCACGATGAGCTTGTTGGTGTCAAACCCCGAATAGAAATTACAGAACGCATCCATCAGCGGTGGTTCCGCGTCAAGTGCGCACGCCTTGCCCAGCCACAGGTGGGCAAAGACTGCGTCCAGCCGACCGAACTCAGGCAACTGCGTGCGGTCATAATTGCGCGTGTCTCCGGGGAACAGCCAGCGTTTCCCCTTCATTTCCACCAGGTAGCCCAATTCCGGCACGCCGCGTTTGCCGTTGAAGTGCAGCGCGTCAAAGGCCGTGATGGTCAGGTTTTTATAATGGAAGCTGCCGCCGACCTGCGGGGTGAGGATGCGTTCCGCCGGCAGGTTCACCTTTTCTGCAATCCGCGGTTGTAGAAAACTCGGGATCACCCAGGTGAGCGGTTGGTCGCGGAGGGCGCGCAGCAGGTTCAGGTCAAGGTGATCGTTGTGCTCGTGGGTCAATAGCACCAGTTCCAGTCCCTGCAGGTCGCGTGAGAAATCCGGCACGGGCACCCCACTGACCCGGCTGGAGAGCGAGAAAGGATCGATCGCCCACTTCAGGCCACCAGTGGAGAACAGATAATTTGCGGAGTAAGTGAGCCAACCTTTGTCAGCGCTGTCGTCCTCTCGCCATTCGCGCGTCACATGCTGCCAGAGGGCAGGATAGTGCGCCGCGGCGGAGATCACCTGCTCCGCCAGGGTCAGGCCGGGTTCCAACCACTCAATCGGCATAGTACTTCTGGATAAAAGCTTCCACTTCGGCCACGCTGCGGTTGAACACCCCGTGCCGTTCGATCTTCAGGCTGGTGGCAGCCGCGGACCATTTGCCCGCTTCCGCCGGGGACAGGGTGAGACGTTTGGAGACATAGGAACCCACGCAGGTGTCCCCTCTTCCACTGCGGCCTTCCATTGAGCTGGCGTGAAAGCGGTAATGATGGAACTTGCCGTCCGCATGCACCAGGATGCCCTCACTGTGCGATAACAGCACCTCCCGCGCGCCAATGTCGGCAAAGCGCCTGGCTGCCTTTTCGATATCCTCTTCCCCGGTCAGGTAGGCTGCCTCCACGGCATCGGTTTTGAGAATATCAATATTGCGCAGCACTGTCTCCATTTCCGGCCAGGGTTCGTAAACCAGGGACTCTCCACGCAGCACGCGCACAAACCCTTGCACGTCAGCCGAGAGCAACAAGCCCGGCCTCTGCCTTATGGCGGTGAAAAACTCGGGCTCCACTTCGCCGCGCAGGCTGGGGCTGACGATCACCGCCCGGGACTCCAATCCATCCAAATGTTCAGGCAAGATCGTCCCGCCGGTAGCCTTGACATATAAGTTGCGTTTGTCCACATCATGCGTCTTATATTCCAGGGTCATCAATGTGGAGGAGGGTGAATAGGCCGGGTAGCAATCTATGCCATCCGCGCGGATATTGGTAACCACGTGTTCATCTTCCTGCGCCAGGCGTGTCACAACAGCCGTTTTCATTCCCAGTCCATGCACCACGTGGGCCGCATAGTTCATGCCGCCGCCGTCCACATACCTGGTCCCCTCAGGGGTAATGATGGTGTCTTTGGTGTAATTCCCTGCACAAATCACATCGTAAGCATGCATGCGTTCAATCCTCTAGAATAGTTTGATAATGGCCGGCCCACCAACAGTCAACAACCAATAAAATCCAGCTGCCAGAAGCGCGGTGGAAGGGATGGTGAATAACCAGGCTGAGA
>DAONEZ010000193.1:0-4111 GCA_035403345.1 Anaerolineaceae bacterium | reverse complement strand
CTTGGGAAAAAGGCAGTTTTACCATCTTCTGACAGATAAGGCTCTAGAGGGTTACGTTCTCCAGGTTCGGGGGATTGCTCAGTAGGCTCGGGCGGAAACGTGGGTGTAAACGTTGGCTGCCCCTCCTCCGGTCCCTCATCTTGTGCTTGTGCTGTCTGGGAGGATGACACAAGCGAACTCACGAAAACCAAAATGATCAACCCGAAGAATACCAAATTCCTGAGGGAATGGCTGAACTTCATGAGAAGCCTCCTCGAACGGGCAACCCTAACTATACAAAAACTGGACCTGTACTGCGATGAAGGATCGTGATAAGAATTATTAATATCATACATTAATTCCTATTATTTCTTTCAAGGACTTCACTGTATCAGTCCATTTTCCTTGCTCGTACAGTTTGGGTTACAATTTAATAAATCCTCGTAATTTGTCACAAAAACAGGAGTCCTTATGGCAAAAGACACACCTTCATCCTTCCGCAACCTGGTGATCTACGAATGTTATGTACGTAATCACGGACCGCACGGCACGTTCAGCGATGTGGAAGCCGACCTGGAGCGCATCCGCGCCCTGGGTGTGGATATCCTCTGGTTCATGCCCATCCATCCCATCGGCAAACTCAACAAGAAAGGTTCATTGGGTTGCCCATATTCCATCGTTAACTACAGCGAGGTAAATCCGGAATATGGCACAAAAGACGATTTCGCTCGCCTGATCGAAAAAGCCCATGCTATGGGTCTCAAGATAATGATCGATGTGGTCTATAACCATACCGCGCATGATTCCGTGCTGGTCAAGGATCATCCTGACTGGTATCACCAGGATGCCAGCGGGAAACCGGTCACCACCGTCCCGGAATGGAGCGATGTGATCGACCTCAAACATCCCAATGCTGACCTCAGCGCTTATCTCATCGAAACCCTGCAGGGTTGGGCAAAATTTGGCGTGGACGGGTTCCGCTGCGACGTGGCTTCACTGCTGCCGGAGGCATTTTGGGTGGAAGCGCGCCAGGCTGTGGCGCAGGTGAAACCGGGCGTCATCTGGCTGGCTGAATCCGTACATGCCGCTTTTGTGGAACACCGCCGCAAGAAGAATCTCTCCGCCATCTCGGATAGCGAAGTCCACCGCGGCTTCGACATGACCTACGATTATGACATTTTCACCATCTGGCAGGCAGCAGTGGAGGGCAAGCAGCCCGTGGCGCGCTACCTGGAAATGCTGCGCTTCCAGGAAGCCATCTACCCGGCCAATTTCATCAAGATGCGCTGCGTGGAAAACCACGACCAGAAACGTATCATGGACCTGGCCCCCACGCGCGAGCAAGCCCTGGCCTGGACTGCCTTCGAGGCGTTCAACCGCGGTTCCTTCCTGATCTACGGTGGCCAGGAATCCGCCGCCAGCCACACGCCTTCACTGTTCGATATCGATAAGGTAGAGTGGAAGAACTACGAACTGGCGCTCTTCCTCACCACCCTGGCAAAACTCAAAAAAGAACCGGCCTTGAAAACCGGCGTGTTCACCATCACCTCTGACGAACCCGTCATTCAAGCCGTTTGGGAAAACCCCGGCGATAACCTGGTTGGCGTTTTCAACGTGCGCGGCGCAGCCGGCAGCACCAGGGCCTCAATCCCGGATGGCACGTACCAGGAGCTGCTGGGCGGCGGCAGCGTGACGATCAGAAACGGACAGGTTAACCTGCCCGCAACCGCCATAATCCTACGGGTTCCAGGGATTCTGGCAGAGCAGCATCCTTTCCACGCCGATCTTCTGGACTACCACAGCGCATAAACAATAATCCCCGGAGTGCAATACTCTGGGGAATTCTTTTTCACAGGTTAGGTTTAACCTTTTCGAAACCTGCGTTTGGCAGGCAATTTATCTGCGCTTGCGGATCACGGATAGAATGAGCAAAAGGATCACGGCTCCGACGAACGCGGAAATAAGGCTTCCCAGCAGCCCGCCGGTGGCGATGCCCAACACGCCGAAGAGCCATCCGCCCAACAGACCGCCCAGCATGCCCACGATCACTTTGCCGAGCAAACCCAGTCGCACGCCCTTAATTGCCCAGTCAGCCAGGAAACCAGCTGCTGCTCCGATCAAGATCCAGTATAGAAAATCCATGTTCTACTCCTTTCGAATAATGTTACTTAATTCTAACATTATCCATTTTATTATGTTCTAATATGATGAAACACTATATTCTGACTGCCGTTCCTCCTGTTATCAAGGAAATAGAACTTTCAGTGATAGAATAGCCCTTCTGTAACCCTTTTCTGGAAAAGGCTTCACACCGGTTTAACCCGGATAAGGAGTTGAGCATGGACTTTTCGATTATTGCCATTGTTATTCAATTGATCTTTCTCGAAGGCATCCTCTCCATCGATAACGCCGCCATCCTTGGCGCGATGGTCACCACCCTGCCCGATAAAGATCCCATTCCCTGGCCTACCTCATTGCGCAAGATCGCCCATCACTTTGACCGCTTGTTGGGTCCTCAGCGAATTGCAGCGCTGCGCGTGGGATTGATCGGGGCTTATGCCGGCCGCGGTTTAATGCTGCTGGCTGCCAGTTACATCATTCACAACCCCTGGTTAAAGCTGATTGGAGCTGCCTATTTGATCAAGCTGGCAGTGGATGACCTGAGTGCGCACAGTTACACCGGCGGCGAGGATGAGGAATTGAAACCAGTCAAGGTGCGCGGTTTCTGGGCGACCGTTCTGAGCGTTGAATTGATGGACCTGGCCTTCAGCCTGGACAATGTGGTGGCGGCTGTCTCTCTCTCTAACAAGATCTGGGTGGTCATGGTGGGCGTGGCCATCGGTATCCTGGTGATGCGTTTTGCAGCTGGAATATTCAGTTATGTGGTGGAGAAAGAGCCGATCCTCAAAACTGCCGCATACATCCTGGTACTGAATATTGGTGTGGAGCTGCTCCTTGAGGATCTGGCGCATGTGGAAATCAGCGACTGGATGCGCTTTGCCATCTCCATGGCCACCATTGCCCTTACCCTAGCCTACGCGCATCTGAAATTCCTGCGGGTGTTCAGACCGGTGCTGATCTGGATCAGCCAGGGACTGGCCCTGGTGAACGGCATCCTCACCTGGGTGCTCGCCCCCTTGACAGGCCTGCTGGGGTTGCTGCGCAGGATCATCCAGCGTCAGCCGCCTGCGGCAGCAGCACAACTTGATTAAATAAAAAAAGACCCCTTAGAGGGTCTTTTCCATCCATACCACCTGGGTGGTGCCAAAGTAATGCATGGGCAGTCCGGCAATCACATAGCCCAACTTCTCGAAGTAAGAAGTGGTTGTCAGGCGTGAAAGGCAACCGATCTTCTTGAAACCCTGCTGGCGTGCCTGGTTTTCCAGGTAAGCTACCAGTAGTTTACCAACGCCTTTCTTCTGATGGCTGGGCTCGACCGACAGATGCGATAACCAGGCGACACCGGCTTCCTTTTCATACAGCTTGGCAGTGCCTACCGGTTTACCGCTCTGGTCATCCACCACCATGAAGTGCTGGGAAATGGGTTCGTAGTCATCTTTCTCGGAGCCGCGCGGCAGACCCCATGGCTCACGCAACACTTTATAACGCAAGTCATAGTAAGCTTTGAAATCTTCTCTGGATTTTGGGGGTTTGATGACGTACATTACACAGCTCCTGGATGAAGGATGAATGGGCAATGCGTATTATACCTGCAAAGGTTCCCCATTCACCAGCGGGATAACCTTCACAGGTGTTTCAGCGGTTAACGCTTTTTCCGTGAAACACAACTGCCGCGCCAGCCTGACCAATTGCGCCAATTGCTCCGGCACTTCCTCGCTCTCCATTGACAGGGTCACCTCAAAGCGGTCACAAAATCCCTCTGCGTCCCCGCGCAAGACTGAACCCTGCTCATGAAAGTAGGCATTTACTGTCACACGTTCATTTCGAATGCTCAGTTTCTTTTTGGCCGCAACCTGCGACACATGTGAGAGCAGTCAAAGCGCCATGCCGCTGACAAAGTAAGTCAACGGCGTGGGAGCTGAGCCCTCTCCTCCCGGGACGTAGCTGCCCTCGTCACTGAACAGGGTAAAGGACTGCCCGGTCTCGGGCTGCCCCGCCACCACCTGCTTGC
>DAONEZ010000192.1:0-4112 GCA_035403345.1 Anaerolineaceae bacterium | reverse complement strand
TCGCCGGCTGCACCGCCGGACCCAAAGCCATCACCGATAAGGACAGCCCGTACTACAACATGGTGCCCATTCCCGCGGCGCAGTTCCAGATGGGTTGCGACCCTGAGCACAATGGCGGGAATTCCTGCCCCGCAGATGAATTACCGCTGCACTCCGTCAGCCTGGACGCCTATTACATCGACCTGACCGAAGTGACCAACGGACAGTACGCGTTGTGCGAAAAAGCTGGCGCATGTGCTGCCCCCGTCGAGTCCTCGTCGCAGACCCGGGATTCGTACTATGGCAACCCGGATTTTGCTGACTTCCCTGTCATCCATGTGACCTGGCAGGATGCGGCTGACTTCTGCACGTGGGCCGGCAAGCGCCTGCCGACCGAAGCAGAGTGGGAGTTGGCAGCGCGCGGCAGCCAGGTGCTCACCTACCCCTGGGGCGATCAGAAACCGACCTGCTCGCTGGCTAACAGCCGCAACGATCCCAAGTCAGCGGCCTGCTCTGGAGACACCACAGCCGTCGGCAGCATCAAGGGCGGCAAGTCATGGGCGGGCGTGCTGGACATGAGCGGCAATGTGTTCGAATGGGTGAACGACTGGTATACCGAGACCTATTACACCGAGTCGCCAGCCGCCAATCCCCCGGGCCCCGAGGGCAGCACTTACAAGGTATTGCGCGGCGGCAGCTGGAAGAGCCCCTGGTTGTTCCTGCGCACGGCTTACCGTACCTTTGACCCGAACTTCAACAGCAGCAAAGACGTGGGCTTCAGGTGCGCGGCATCCAAATAGCTTCGATGTAGAGAGTAACTAAAAACTTGAAACAATCCTAATCAACCTCCATTTCCAAATTGCGGAGATGGAGGTTGATTTTTTTTATTATTCCGGAACATGCACCACCAGGTGCTGCACCACTCCATACCGCTCAAAGATATGCCGGCTGTCGGCTTCATCCAGGGTCAGCCCTGCGAGCTGCAGAGTCGACCCATCAACATACTGCAACCTAATGCCCGGCTGCCCGCCCGAGCGCAACACCACCGGCACCTGGCAGATGGTGTAGGCCAGTTCGCCTGCGCGCAGCTCGAGCGACTGCCAGTCACCGTTCACATCCAGGTATCTGAATTGTGAAGGTGAACGCAGGAGTTCGTCGCGGTTAAAGAGGGTGAAATCAAAGACGATGCGCCCACCCACAATGGTGAAGCCCAGCTCAGCCTGGCGCGCCAGGATCTCCTCCTTGACCATGCCGGTCATGCCCGGCTGTTTTGCCCCCTGCCCGGCGGGGGTGTGCGAGTAGGGGTCGGTAGGGAAGGCGCCGTATTGCGCGGGCGTCTTGTTGAAACTTGAACCCGCGCGGATATCCGTGTAGCGTTCCAGCAACCCGTTTACGGCGGGCTCTCCCTCCGCGCGAAAAATCGTCTCCTCCACGGCCAGCACCAACTTGGAAACCATGTGCCAGTAGATGCTGCCCAGGCCCTCGTAGGCAAAGAAGGTGCCCGAACGTCCGGTGAACTGGTCGTGCTGGAAGGTCTGCTCAAACAACTCCTCGATGCGCGCAGATTCCTGCTGCACCAGTTTCTTGTACTCCGGCCGGGCGGTCAGCCCTTCCAGGGCTTTCCGCACGTCGCGTACGTTGTGGATCGCGCCGGCAAAATGAACGCCGCCGGCTTCATCGCGCACGAACAGGCTGCTATCGCCGGATCTCAGCAGGGCACGCACCAGATCCAGCCGCTCCATCTGTTGTGGATCAGGCGTGTTGCGCTCCACGAAACCTTTCAACTGCCGGTTGGGGTAGAGAATGTAGCTATGCTGGTCAGCGCGGTAGAGCGGACCGTTGCGCAGGCTGGTGAGCAATTGCAATGACTCGGCGCCAGTCAACAAGCCGGAGGACAGCACCGCCACCTGTCCTTCCAGCATTTCATATAAGTAACTGATGCTGGCGCTGCCTGGCGCAAGGTGCAGGATGTTGTAGGAATGGTACAACCCATCACTGCGGCGGTTGGCGCGCAGGCTGTGATCCACGTACCGCAGCACCAGGGCGCAGAAATCCGCCAGGTCAGCTACAGCCAAAGATGAGAGCTTGCCCGAAAAGCCCTGCTGGTAGATATTCCAGCGGTAAGCGCTGCCGGCCTCGCCCAACGCATCCAGCATGACGCGCCGCGAGGCATCGTCAAAGCCAGTCTGCAGCAACGGCAGGCGGTCCTCCAGGATACGTGCGATGCGGTCGAAATGTTCAGCCACCTCCGCATGTACTTCGGCAGCACCGCTGCCCCCCTCCCGCAGCAGGTCGATGGTGAAGGTGAGGAAGCGCCGCAGGTAGGCCAGGGTGACCACTGAAAGCCCCTTGCCCACCAGGGCATTGTTGGCGTCATTCCATTCCGGGCGCTGGGTGTTCATCCAGATGCCCCCTTCGGGGACGAAATTGACCAGCTTGGCCAGCAGCAGGGTGAGCAGCTTCTCCACCAGGCTGGCGGTCACCAGGCTGCCATCCGCCGCCTGCACCAGCTTGCCGTCGCTGCCCTGCACCTTTACGCGTGCCTCGATGCGCTTTTCCAGGTCGCGGTCAAAAGCGATGGTGTTGTAGGGATCCTGCAGCACCTCCGCGTAGGGCTTGATGCGGTAAGGCACGTCGGCGTAAGTGAAATGCGGGCGGGTCAGGCTGCTTTGCAAGCGCCCCGGGTGCACGCGGCTGCTCAATTCCATAAGTTTGAGCAAATAGATCACCTGGTGGTCGCTCCAGTAACCGATGTTAGACCAGGGGTTGGACGGTTCCGGCACCTCCCAATCGATCCCGCGGCGGGTGATACGGTACGGGTTGTAGCCGTCCGCCGTGGTCGCGTTCAGGAAGGTGTCGATCATGCTTTCGGTGTATTCCGGGTAGGAATACGCCAGTGCCTCCCAGTTCTGGAAGATGTCGCGCCAGTTGCCCTCGTAATCCAATTGGCGCGTGCCGTCCTTCTTGCGGATATTGATGGAAAAGCGGTTCCACGGCCGGCTGGGGTCGCCGTGCCGGCGCGAGAAGGAAAGCGGCAGGTAGCACCCGGCCAGGCGCATCAGGTCGGCAGAACCGCTGTCCGCGGCGCGCGCTTTCAACTCCCGGAGCGGCAGATGCTGCGGTAAAGCGGTGAAAAAAACCGCCTGTTCTTCCGCCATACTCCGGTTGTGGTCCTTTACATAAGCGCGGAAGTCGTCCCGGTCGATCCCGTATTGATCAGGGAAATACCCGCCGCGCATCTCGTTGAACAGCACGTTGGCGAAGTGGTTGGCGGCCTGCAGCCTGTGACTGCTGACCTGCAGACCGTCAGCGCTGGCAGCGATCCTTTCCAGGGCATCGGTATTGGCAGCCATATCCTGCTCCAGCAAGTCTGCCAGTTCCAGCTTTTTTTGCGACAACAGGTTCTCAAGAGCAATCACCTGCGCGGCGTCCTGGTCCACATCTGCCACCAGGTGCCAGGCGCGTTCCTCACCTGCCTTTAACTGGAACGCAGACTGCGCGAAGTACGCCCCGCGCTGACCGCGCACCTCCGCCTCACTCGTCACGTGCTCGCCCCTGCGGAAAGCGTCCAACTGCTGCGATGAAAGCAGGGTTGCCCCGGCTTGCAGCCCGGTCTGCCAACAGGTGCTGGCCAGCAGGGCTTCGCTGGGCTCGGCCAGGTCGGTCATGGCGGCGTTGAGGGTGACCAGCCCCAGCCCGCAGGCAGCACGCAGCTCGCTGCGCTTGTAAGCATCCAGCAGCGGGCTGAAGGCGTTCTGCGTCTGCTCGCCCACGAAAGGCGGCAGCAGGTTCTGCAGCCCGTCCAGCAGGTCGACCTGGCAGGGGGCTTGCGCCTGGTTGACCAGCCAGCCGGATTTAATGAACCCGAACCTGTCACCCGTGCGCCAGGCATAGCGGTAAGTCAATCCCAGGTCGTGATTCCCTTCCTCGAACACCAGCGCGGTGCCGGTAAAGTTCTTGTAGAGGTGGCGTTCAACGCGGTAAAGCCCCTGCTGGCGCACGGAGAAGGGTTCCCATAAGGAGGTCTTGCCTTCCCGCTCAACAAGCAGGATCGTTTTCGCGCCTGTGGTCTCGCTGTTCTCGGTCAGCTTATCGACTGTGTAATAGGGGAACAGGGCATGGTCGGCGTTCAC